>JAAYZP010000220.1 GCA_012514785.1 Propionibacterium sp.
CGTTCGCGCGCGACCACGGCGTCGTGTTCGGCTGACCTGCGTTCGTCGGGTTCTCGCCTGCGTCCGTCGGGTTTTCGCCTCCGTTCGTCGGTTCGCCTGGCTTATGCGAGTTCGCCTCTCGTATACGACAGGCGAACTGGATTAGCGCAGGCGAACCGCCGGGGCGAGCGTCACAGCGCGATGATCTCGACGACGCCCTCCAGCCCCCGCAGGTCCCCGCTGTTGCGGGTGAGCAGCGGCATGCCGTTTCGCGCGGCCACGGCGGCGATCAGGCGGTCGACGGTGTTCGCGCGCGGCCGCTGGCCGGCGTCGACGGCCGACTGGACGATCCGCTCGTAGACCCGCGCGCAGTCGTCGTCGAAGGGGAAGCCGGCGCCGAACGTGCGCTCGATCTCGTCGATGCGGCGGATTCGGTGGCGCAGGGTGGTGACGTCGTTCGCGGTGACGAGGCCGAGACGCAGCTCCGCGTAGGTGAGTGCGGCGACGTGGAGGCCGTCGTAGGGCAGTGCTGCCGCCTGGCTCGAGTCGACGGCGCTGATCAGGGCCGACGTATCCAGGAGCGCGTCGGTCACGCGTCGTCGCCCCAGTGATCCCGGGACTCCCCGGACCTCTGGTGCGCCAGTTCCTCGGCCCACCCGTCGTCGACGGTGGTGCGGGCGAGCAGGGCGGCGAACTCGTCGGGCGTGGCGCCGCGTCGTCGACGATGCGGGACGAGGTCGGCGACGGGGCGGTTGCGTCGGGTGATGACCACGACTTCGCCGTCCTCGACGGCGTCGATGGCGCTGGTCGGGTTCTGTCGCAGCTCGCGCAGCGTGAGTTCTCTGGCCATGGAGTTATTGTAGCTCGGGAGCTACAATGCGCAGCGAACCGCGCCCGACGTCGGCCCCGGACACGACGAAGGGCCCGGCCGGAGCCGGGCCCTTCGGTGGGGCTGTGGGCAGATCAGGCCCAGCGCGAGGCGTTGGCGCGCTCGGTGGTGTCGTAGCCGTCGGCGATGTTGCCGAGCAGGAGCGGCATGCGCTCGATGATCTCGGACTGGCGGGCGGCCGACTGGTCCCACTGACGCTGCACTTCCTGGTACGCGTGGCGGGCGTTGTCTTCCCACGCGCCCAGCGAGGCGTTCAGCTCACCCTTGAGGGCCTCGAGCAGTTCGGTCAGCTCGCGGTGCGCCTTGCGGAGGGAGGCGATGCCGTCCTGAAGGCCAGACTGTGTGTAAACGGTTGAGTCGCTCATGAAAGATTCTCCTTAAAGTTCTGTGCGTTCAGGGGGGATCAGATGGTGCCGATGAACTTGTTGGCCTCGGCCTCCGACTCGTCCTCGCGGATCGTGTAGTCGCGGAGGGTCTCGGTGAGCGCGCCGTGGATCTTCTCCAGGCCGTTCTTCACCTTCTCGTACTCCTCATCGAAGCGCTGGTAGCCCTGCTGGAAGGCCATCGATGCCTTACCGGTCCAGACGGCGCGCAGCTGCTGCATCTCGCCACGGAGACGGCTCTGGAGCGTCTGGATCTGCTGGTGCTTGGTGTCGATCTGCTGTGCGGCCTTCGCCATTTCGGCGCGATCTACGGACTTGTTGCCCATGGTGGTCATTCCCTTCGACGGTTAAGCCGGACCTTCGGCTCGTGTGCGGCATTCCCGATCTCCGGGCGCTGCCGTGCTGTCGAGTAGAACACTATGAGGCCGGGGGGTCAGTTTTCGACCCTGCCCACGTCGCATTCCAATTTCGAGTAGCCATACCTAGTCGGGCCCAGCCCGGACCCAATCGGGACTCAGTCCTCGTCCCCGCCCTGCGGAGGCTGCAGAGCCTGCACGCTTTCCAGGGAGAGGCTGCGGCCGCCGCGGAGGCCGTCGGGGATCTGCGACAGCAGCCCGCCCGGCACGGGGGCGGGGGTGACGTCGCCATAGCCGAGCGCGCGGCGGGAGGCGACGTCGGGGATGGGGTAGCGCAGCCCGTCGCCCACCAGGAACACGGCTGTGTCCTCAGCGCTCGACTCGCTGTGCCGCAGCAGCGCGCCGGTGAGGGGCTCCATCGCGATCAGATCGAAGCTGTTCCCGACGGCGACCCGGAAGTTGGGCGGCAACTCCGGCGTGTCGTCGCCGTAGCTGATCACGGGATCCTGCTGGCGCTCCTCGGTCCAGGTGGCGCAGATCGACTGGTTCTCGATGTTGGCGTCCTGCGGCGGGCCGACGGGCTGGTCCCACGGCACGTCGGGGGTGCGGCCCTCGGGGAGCGCGAAGCGGTCGAGCCCGGCCCAGTCCTGGGGCCCGAGCGTGCGGATCTGCGCCGTCGAGCCCTGGTGGTAGCGCTGCACGAGCGCGTCCATGTCGAGGTAGCTGATGCGCACGATGCCCTGGTCGGTCTGCACGAAGTACTGGTCCTGCGTCGCGTCCGTGGAGGCGGGAGCCCGCCCGATGTCGCCGCGCGCCATGCCCGGGATGTAGCGGCCGTGGTCGTCGCCCATGCCCTGGATGTCGATCGGGGTGATGGGCAGGCCGTCGGGCATCGCGGCGATCCAGGAGTTGCCGACGGGGATGCGCGGCAGGTCGGGCACCATCGTGAGGCCGGTGTTGCTGGGGTCGCTCCAGAGGCGGTGCTTCCTGCCGCCGAAAATGACGTACTCCGAGCGGTCGGAGTGCTGCGCGACGAACGAGAACCCGTCGCTCGCGGGCGCCTCCGCGTTGAATTCGAGCGTGACGAAGCGTTCCCCGCTGAGGTCAGGCGCCGTCGAGCACACCTTCAGCGGGTAGGCGTCCATGTCGTCGGCGTCGGGGAGCTGGCGCGGTGACCCCTGGATGCCCTCCACCGGCGCCTGTCGCATGCCGCGCAGGGCCTCGGTCTTGACGTTGACGGTGCGGGCGGGGTCGGTGGCCTCTGGCCCGGCCGCCTTGAGACGTGCGGAGGCGACGTCGTCCATCGGCACGAGCATGTCGCCCTCGGCGCTGTAGATGAACAGGGCACCGGACTCGGTGTCGGAGATGACGACGCCGGCCTCCTCCCAGCCGGGGTTCGAGCCGGGGCGGATGAGGCCGAGCAGGGTGTAGCCGGCGACGAGCACGATGCCGAGCATCACGGAGACGAACGTCGCCATGCCCACCCGCCTGAGCGGGGGCGTCGTGTCGTCGGGGTCGCGGTTGATGAACGACGCAATCATCCGGCGCGTTGTGAAAGATTGCGCCTTCAGGAGGTCCTTACGAGTCGCCACGTCCACATGCTAGACCCGTCCGGGTTTAGAGTGACTCGCGAAGCTTCCAGGATGGAGATCGAAACATGCTGAAGTCAGCTGCCCCGGCGGGGGCTGGGCTGCCGTCGCGCACGCGCTCCACCCGCTACATCCCGGTGGTGGTGTTCTGGCAGATCGTGCTGGCCTCAGCGCTCGCGCTGGCGATGCTGCAGCGGCCCTGGAGTGTCGCGCTGGCCGCGCTGCTGCTGCTGGTCGGCATCCTCGTCACCGTGCCGGTCAACGGCCGCACGCTCCCGACGTCGCTGCTGCACCGCCGCGCGTTCTCGCGTCGGCGGCGGCAGTTCGTCGAGGAACCGGACCAACCGCAGGACCTCGTGCCGCTGGCGCAGTGGCTGCCGGAGTTGGAGGTCACGCAGATCAAGGACGCCCACGACGACGAGATCGGCGTGGCGGCGGACGGCTCCAGCTGGGTGGGCATCCTGGAACTCGCCTCCGACCTGCACCTCTTCTCGGACCGCGGCAACCAGCTCGACCTCGCCGAGCTCGCCTCGCTCACCCGCCAGGACGACGTCACGTTCGCGGGCATCCAGGTGGTGACGTTCACCGTCGGTGCCCCGACGCGCGCGATGCTGCCCGCGGGCTCGCCGGCGGTCGAGTCGTACCTCGAGATACTTGGGCAGGAGCCGCCCCCGCCGGCCGTGCGGCGCACGTGGATCGCGCTCCGGCTCGACCCGCGGCTGTGCCTCGAAGCCGTCGCCCGACGGGGGCTCGGGCAGAGCGGCGTCTTCGCGACGCTGCGCTTCGGGCTCCACCGGGCGCAGGCGATGCTGAAGCGTCGTGGCGTCGTAGCCGAGCCGCTCGACCCGATCGCGATCGGCGAGGTGCTGGCGCTGACCTCCGGCGCGGGCCCCGAGCCGCGGGAGGTCCGCAGCCGCGAGGAGTGGGAGATGTGGCTTTGCGACGGCCTGGTGCACGAGTCGCGCGCGGTCACGAGCTTCGGCAAGGAGCCCAGTCTGGGCTACCAGCTGCTGTGTGATGCCGTCGCCGGGGCGCCCGCGATGATGGCGGTCACGTCGTACACGGTCTCGCCCGGCGAGCCGGCCCACGGGGCGGTGCGCCTGGTGACCGGCAACGCGGAGCAGGCGCGCGACGCCGACGAGGCGATGCAGACCATGGTGACCCCGACGCTCAAGCTCGGCCCCCTGGGCGGCTCGCAGGTGCCCGGCGTGCTCGCGACGGTGCCGCTCGGAAGGCAGGTGGCCTGATGACGGCGCAGTACCAGGCGATCGCGCCCGGCCGCGACTCGGTGGAGCACGTCACCTCGACGGGCCCCTCCGGCTTGCTGCTGGGCCGCGGCCCCGGTGGCCCGGTGGCGCTCCGGATGTTCCGGCCCCAGCCGACGCGCCTCTACCTGGCCGTGCCGGAGTACATGCAGTGGCTGATCGCGTTCCGCGCGATGGCGATCGGGGCGCACATCTCCGTCATCGCGCCCGACCACCGCGAGTGGCTCGCTCTCGCCGACGTCGTGCGCGCCTGCGGCGGCACCATCGACCTCCTGCGCAGCACCGAGAACATCCCCGGCCAGGGCAGGCCGTTTCGGCCGAGCCTCATCGTCGACGAGATGGACGCCGTCCAGCCCACCCACCGGCTGGGCGCGTGGCAGGCGGTCGCGCGGATCGGGGACGCGTCGTCGAACAAGGCGGTGGGGGAGTTGCGCAACAGCGACGTCGCGATCGTGACCCCGCTGGACGGGAAGACGGGCGAGAACCTGCGGCGGGCGTACGCGTTGCCGGCCAGCCAGGTGAAGGCGGCCTCGGACCTGGGCGAGACGGAGGTGGCGCTGGCGAGCGTGCGCCGCCTGGCCCGGGTCACCGTGCCGCCGAGCCCGATGGAGTACCGGATGCTCTTCACGGGCAACGGCTGATTGAGCTCGCCCGCGACGGAAAGGCTGGCGATGGTCGAAATCAACCCGACACGACGCAG
>JAAYZP010000221.1 GCA_012514785.1 Propionibacterium sp.
GCCCAAATCTCGATACTCGTAGCTACGATGCTACTGCCGTCAATAGTAGCCCACAACAAGCGCCTCGGCTACGGCGACCTGCCCGTCGTGTCGTTGGCGCCCTCTCTCAGCCCTCCGCGGTGGCGTTCCACGCCTCGGCTACGGGACCACCGTCGCGGTGCACCCGTTCAGCCCCACCTGTCGCCGTCGAGTGGAATGCCTCGCCCCGGACGTCGATCATCGATTCGCCTTCCCAGCCGATCGACCTGACGGCTGTGACGAGTTCCTCGTTGGAAGGGGCGCCATCGGGGACGACGATGCGCAGCGAGCCCCCGTCGTCGGCGATGTCGCGGCGGACGGACGAGGCACCCACATCCACGACGGCGAGCAACCCGGCCATCTCGCGACCAACTGCCTCCCCTGGCCCGTTCACCACGAGCACCTCGCCGCAGCGCCATTCGAGGAGCAGTTCGCTCTGCAGGTGCGTCGCGGCCCGGACGCAGTCATCCACGCTGAGGTCCGCCTCGAACGTGGCGCCGTAGCGCACGGTGCTTGTTCCGCGCGCCAGTTCCCGGAGCGTGGCTTCGTCCTCTCCCATCGTGTGTCCGGGCGTGATCTCGACGCGCTGGCCGATCACCTTGACGCCGGGCGCGCCGGCGAGTCGGGCCGCGATGTCGACGACGGTCTCCTCCGTCCAGGCTTCCGACAGCTCGAAGCCGTCCAGCTTCGCGAGTGCGGCGTTCAACACGGGGGCGCTGGGGGCTTGGACCGCGATGGGGCCGAGCTTCAGGGAACTCACGAACCAGGAGATCGGCATCGCTGCCCCGATCGCCTCCGTCGTGTACTCCACCGCATCGATCCGCCCGTCGTGCAGGCCGACGCGCTGCGATGTGACGCCTTCTGGAAGCCCTGCGGCAGCGAGCCTCCACGCCTCCTCGTGCGTCCGGGGCTCGACGAGGATCGAGCGTTCGACGTCGCCGTCCATCCAGGTGAGGATGGCCCGGTACTGCTCGGTGCCCGACCGGGCGCGCAGCTCGTCGGCGAACGCCCGGGCGGAGGCGGCGTCGTCGACGTGCGCCTCGATCTGATCCACCTCCTGCAGCTCGACGATATGCACCCGCTCGACGCCCGGCTGGCGCGTGGCCCAGCCCTCGGTCGAGGTCAGGCGAACGACGCCGAGCGCCGCGGCGGTGGCGAGCACCGCCACGCCCAAGCCGATCAGCCACTTACGCATCGCTGCCTCCCGTGGCGTCCCAGGCGTCGACCAGCTCGGCGTCGCCGCTGACGGACCTCGCCGAACCGTCGGCCGTCGACGTGAAGGTGGCCCGGAAGTCATTACCGTTGCGCACCTCGATCGCGAGTTCCCCGGCCCAGCCGAGCTCGCGGACCGCCTCCGCCACCGCCGGGGCGGCGGCGGGGTCGGAGAAGCTGACGTAGATCCCGTCGTCGCCGTAGCGCAAGAACCCGATCTCCGGGAGCATAACCTCGCGCACCAGCGCCAGCCGCTCCCCTACCGCGCCCGTGCCGTAGGCCCCGGCAGCCCCGCATCGGAGGAACGACGGGTGGTCGTGGGTGAAC
>JAAYZP010000222.1 GCA_012514785.1 Propionibacterium sp.
CATGCCGGAGCAGGAGCCGCAGGTGGGGCAGGCGTTGACCTCGATGCGGTTCAGCTCCTCGTCGGAGACCGAGTCGTCGACGGCGCTGGTCATGGCGTGGATGAGGTTGAGGTTCGACGAGACGCTGCCGTCGTCGCGCACGATCGCCTTGCCGGACTCCATGGGGCCACCGGAGACGAACACGGTGGGCACGTTGAGGCGCAGCGCGGCGAGGAACATGCCGGGCGTGATCTTGTCGCAGTTGGAGATGCACACGAGCGCGTCGGCGCAGTGGGCGTTGACCATGTACTCGATCGAGTCGGCGATGAGCTCGCGGCTGGGCAGGGAGTAGAGCATGCCGCCGTGTCCCATCGCGATGCCGTCGTCGACGGCGATGGTGTTGAACTCGCGGCCGACGGCGCCCGCCTCCTGGATGGCGTCGCTGACGAGTTTGCCCATGTCGCGCAGGTGCACGTGGCCCGGCACGAACTGCGTGAAGGAGTTCGCCACCGCGACGATGGGCTTGCCGAAGTCGTTCTCCCCCATGCCCGTGGCACGCCAGAGTGCGCGCGCGCCGGCCATGTTGCGGCCGTGGGTGCTGGTGCGGGAACGAAGTGCGGGCATGGCGGTTTTCCTCCGGATGGACGTTGGTTCCCGCCAACCCTACTGCCGCCCGCAGGGCCTCCCCCGACGGGTGCCCGCCTGCCGGGCGGGCTCCGTGGTCGCCTGACCCTCTCGATGATTGAGCCAGCTCCGCGAGGAACGAGCGGCGCGACGGTCGAAATCAGCGCAGGCTTGCGCTGGGTTCCGGGCCAGTCATCAACCAACACCAGAACTGCTACTTGCCATGTCGGCAAGTAGCGGGTAACTTGCCACCATGGCAAGTGACATGGATTCCGTGACCGCCGCCCGCTCCCGACTGGCCGAGCGGATGGCGTCGCCGTGGTGGTACAAGCTCGTCGCGGGGCTGTGCACGGCGTCGCTGTTCGTGGCGATCAGCTTCACCCTCGACGACATCTTCTTCTCCACCGCCATGGCGCTGTTCGTGTTCGGCGCCGTCGTCGGCCCCAGCGCCAACGTCGCGGCGCTGAAGCGCTCCACCGGGGTGGCCGTCGACCGGTACCGCGGCGGGATGGGCACCTGGTACCTCACCGTCTTCGGCGTCCTCGTCGTGGGGTTCGTGCTGCAGTACCTGCTGAGCGTGCCGAACGTGCTCTACGTCGGCGCGGCCGTGGCGTTCGCCGCGACGATCTGGCTGGAGTTCCACATCGACCGGCTGCTGCGCCGCCGCATAGCGGGCGGCGATGACCGACGTTGAGCCCCGCTTCGACGAGGTCATCCACGCCCGCAACCGCCTCCAGATCTGCTCCGTGCTGGCCGACGTCGACGCGCTGGAGTTCGCCGCCGTCGAGGAGGTGCTCGACGTGAGCGACTACGTGGTGAGCAAGCACGTCAAGGTGCTCGCCGACGCCGGCTACGTCGAGTCGAGGAAGGTGCACGAGGGCGGCCGCAACCGCACCTGGCTGAGCCTCACCGACGACGGTCGCGCTGCCTACGAGGGGCACCTCGCGGAGCTGCGTCGGATCACCCGCTGATCGGCGGGGTGGTCTCCATCGGGCGGTCGGTGGCCGAGAACTGCGACCAGGAGCCCGGGTAGAGTTTGCCCCGGCCGAGCCCGGCGTGCTCCATGGCGATCAGGGTGTGGCAGGCGTTGACGCCGGAGCCGCAGTAGGTGACGACGTCGTCGGCGGTGTGGATGCCGTGCCCGGAGAAGCGGGCTTTCAGCGTGTCGGGTGCGAGGAAGTGGGCGTCGTCGTCGAGGTTGTCCGTCGTCGGCAGGTTGATCGCGCCGGGGATGTGGCCGGCGCGGCTGTCGATCGGCTCGGTCTCGCCGCGGTACCGCTCGGCCGCGCGGACGTCGACCAGGACGGTCGCGCCCTGGGCGTCGTCGATGTCGACGAAGGCGTCCGCCGGCCACGGCTTCTCGGTGAAGCCGCCGGGGGCTACCTCCACCGCACCCGTCCCCAGCTCGTCCCGCCAGGACTGGAGGCCGCCGTCGAGCAGTGCGGCCGAGCGGCCGACGAGCCTGAGCAGCCACACGAGGCGCGCAGCCGAGGTGCCGCCGGTGTCGTCGTAGGCGACGACGGCGGTGTCGTCGTCGATACCCGCCCGGCGCATGCCCTCGGCGAAGCGGGCGGGGTCCGGCAGTGGATGGCGGCCTTCGGCGGGGCTGGGTTCGGCGGTGAGCCAGGTATCGAGGTCGACGAACACGGCGCCGGGGATGTGGCCGGCCGCGTGCGCGTCGGCGCCGCTGCGCCCATCGAGGTACCAGCGCACATCGACGATGCGGGCGTCCTCGTGCAGGGAGAGCCAGCCGGTGTTCACCACGGGATCGATCATGTGGGCCAATCTACTGCCCCGAAGGACAACGCCCCTTCGCCGCG
>JAAYZP010000223.1 GCA_012514785.1 Propionibacterium sp.
CACATGATCGGCCCGGACGTCACCGAGCTGCTGCCGGAGCTCACGCTCGCCCAGGCGTACGACCTCACCACCGACGAGGTCGGCCGCAACGTGCATGCGCACCCGACGCTGTCCGAGGCGATCATGGAGGCCGTCGACGGCATCTCCGGCCAGATGATCCACCTCTGATCCACGCGATCAACCGATGCAGCTCCATCGCTTCACGGTCAGGCCGAGGCACCTCGATGCGTTCCTCGAGCTCTGGCCCGAGGCGGTGGAGCTGCGTCGTCGTCACGGGTTCCAGACGCACCAGGCCTACGTCGAGACGCAGGCGGAGCCGAAGGTCACCTGGCTCTACCACCACGACGACCCCGCCGACGGCGAGTGGTCCCTGCGCAACGACCCGGATCTCCTCGATCTGGAGGAGCGCCTCCGACCGCATGTGTTCCGCAACCTCGTGGTGCGCCCCGTCGACGTCGAGCTGCTCGCCGACGTACCCGAGGAGCTCGGGCGGACGGTGTGCTTGCGCCGGTACAGCATCGTCGGCGAATGGGACCAATTCCTCGACATCTGGCGCAGGATTGTGCCGGTCCGTGAGGCGCACGGCTTCCGCTGCCTCTTCGCTGTCGCGGACCGTGGGAAGGACCTGTTCACCTGGGCCTTCGACTTCGACGGCACCTGGGACGAGTTTCCCGAACTGCAGCGTCTGTATTACCGGGATCCCGCCCGCGTCGAGCTGGGGGGAGTGTTCGACTTCATGGCTGACTACGCGTTGGCCCCTGCGCAGAGCCTCGTCATCGCTTCGCGATGAAGGCCGCCAGGAGACGGTTGACCGCTTCGGGTTGGTCGACGGAGACGATGTGGCCGGCGTGCTCGACGAGGTGCACGGGCACCTGGGGGAGTGGGGCCAGGCGCTTGCGCGTGCGGGCCTCGTCGCAGGTGGTGCTGTGGCTGCCGAGGATGACCTGCGTCGGGGCGACGATGGCCGCGAGCTCGTCGTCCTTCAGGGAATGGGGGAGCGGGCCTGCCGGGCGGAATCCCCGGCTCGCGTCGAGCAGGGCGATGAGCTCGTCGAACGGGCGGCGGTGGAACAGGAAGTCCCAGCGCCGCGGTGACCTGCGCACGAAGCTGGCGAGCAGGCCGAGGACGTAGGCGGCCTTGATGGGGTGCAGCGTCGCGGCGGGCTCGAGGAGGCTGAGCGAAGCCACGAGCTCCGGGGCCTCGACCGCGCATCCGGCCGCGGCCCACGCGCCGTAGCTGAGGCCGACGAAGTGGGCGCGCTCCACGCCGAGTTCGGCCAGCGACTGGACGATGCTGACCACGACGTCGCCGCGTCCGCTGATGGGCGCCGTCTGCCTGCTGCCGCCGCAGTCGGCGATGGCGTCGAGCGCGATGACGCGACGGCCCGCCGCGAGAGCGGCGATGTTCGGCGCCCACATGGCCGAGGTGCAGCTCATCCCGTGGAGGAGGACGACGGGGGTGGCGTCGCCGTCACCGAACGTCAGCGCGCGGAGGGTGCCGAACTCCGTGTCGGTGTCGACGCGCTCGTGGTCGGGCAGGACCGCGAGCGCGTCGTCGTAGACACTCCGGTACCGGGCTTCCGCGGCCTCGTCGACGAATGTGCTGATGCGCGCCATGGGGCGATGGTAGCTGTCAGGAGGCGACTTCCGCCGACGGCCAGGGCTCGTCGGGGAGCCGGTAGCGGGCGTTCTCGCCGCGGAGCGCCTTGTGGAGATGGAGGAGCGCGAACGCATTGCCGGCGTTGCCCCCGACCAGGCCGGTCTGCGCGGAGACGACGTCGGGCTGCGTCCG
>JAAYZP010000224.1 GCA_012514785.1 Propionibacterium sp.
AAGATCCTCGATCCAATCTTCGACGTCGGCGGGCGTTGAGGTCGCGCCGCCAGCCTGCCTGAGGCACGGCTACTGGCTCAGCGGTCGACGCCGGCAATGCGCTGGTCCTTGGGTCGTAGTTGGTGCTTTTCCTGCGGAGGCATCGACGGTCGGAGGCTTTGGATCGGCGCGCTCTTGGGCTCACGGTGTCCGCCCACGCGCGGGCTCAGCTCTCCTGTGATTGAGGGAGCGGGATGTGCTTGCACGAGCTGTCTGACGCGCCATGCCAGCGCACTCGCGGGCCGTTCGGCGGGTAGCGGTCTCTCACGGAGGGCCGTGCCGAGGATCTCCGCGACCGGTAGTCCCTGCTCCTGAAGCCGCGCAAGGTAGTGCTCCAGGCGCCTGGTGTCTGGGTCGTTCTCGAGCCCTTGGCCGAGTTGGCCGAGCTGTGCCATGCCGAAGGTCGACGTGGCTGGGGTGAGCTGACGGTCGAGCCACTGCTGGTATGTGCCGGCGGTTCCGGCCATGACGCGAGCGCCGGTGGGTCGTTCGTCCGCAGGGGGCACGCCCATCGCGGCGCGCCAGACAGCGACGTCGGCGATCAGATTCGGTGGGAGGGGTTCCCCTTCAGGCATCCACGCCGGTGGTGCGGCGTCGCGTGCTTCCTCCCGGATCTGGTGGGCCAGGTTTGTGATTCGATCGGCTCGTGCTTGGAGGTAGTCACCCCACGTGGCGTGTGATCGGAGGGCTTCGGGAAGGCGGGGAAGCCAGGGGAGGGGGCCACTGGTGGGCTGCGGAATGAGGGACGCGAGGAGGCCTGCAGGGTCTTTGACCTCGGCCCAGTGGTGGCCAGCCGCTATTCGTCGTAACTCATCCGACGGGTGGGCAGTGAAGAGCAGCCGGCACCGCAGTGTGGGCCAGGCGTCGCTGTCGGTGATACCAGCGACGATGCTGTCGGCTTCGTGTTCGAGGGACGTCGCCTCGTCGACGCGGATCTCTTGGAGGGCGACCGCGATCGCGTCGCAGTAGCGGTCCACCGCGCTTGGCAGCAGGATCTCGGGTTTCTGGGCTTCGGCGAGTTCGGTGGCGACCGAGCGTGCGGAGCCGTCGCGGGTGATCACGGATTCGACGATCTCGACTGCGGTCGGCGGCCGCAGCGTGCCGGGATGGAAGGCCGCGTGCTCGTCGCCGCTGCCGTCGACGGGGACGTAGACGTGGTTGGCGTGGCGGCCTCGCGTCAGTGCGACGTAGAGCTGCTGCCGCGACTCGGCGCCGGTGAGGATGGTGTGGGTGGAGTCGACGGTGACACCCTGGGCGGTGTGGACGGTGGTGGCGTATCCGAGTTCGAGGTGTACGGCGACGTAGTCGGCTGGCAGGACGGTGCGAAGGCTCCTGGTGCGGTCGCGCACGGTGAGTGCCCCGTCGCGGTGGATGCGTTCGATGATCCAACGGTCGCCGTTCTTCACCCAGTCGGTGGCCGAGAGTCGAAGCCTGCGGTCGTTTCGTCGGGAGAGGACGACGTCGCCCACTCGGCCGAGGTTGCCGTCGGCCAGCCCGACGGCGGGTTCTTGCTCGGTGATCGGCTGGAGTGCTGTGCTGGCTCGTCGGTTGAGTTCTGCAACGGTTTCGCGGGTACCGGCGAGCATGAGGGACGCGTCTCCCCGGCGGGTGTCTTCGAGCCAGGCCTCCAGCGCGTCGTCGAGGGCAGTTTCGTGACTGCCAGCGTGGATCCGGTCGTGGTCGAGGTACCAGGCGATCGCGGACGCGTCGCCTTCTCGCAGGGCGAGGGAGGCGAGCTTCTCGCCGTCGTCACTGAAGCGCAGTACTTCGTCGAGATGGATCGCCCCGTGGGTGCGTTGGAGATCGCGTAACGTGCCGCCGGCGCCGATCGAAGCGAGTTGGTGATCGTCTCCCACGAGCCGCACCGAGGCGCCTGTTGGCATCGCGTGGTCGACGAGCGCGGCGAGGGAGAGGGTGTCGGTCATGCCGGCCTCATCCACGACGATCAGCGTGGAAGGGCCGACGGGGCTGCGCTGGCCGTTGCGGATGTCCCACAGCATTTTGGCGATGGTGGTGGCCGCACCGACGGCTTCCCCGAGGGTTGCGGCGGCTGCCGCGGACGGCGCCAGGCCGAGAACCGTGCCGCCGGATTCCTCCCACGCTCGGGCGAGGACGCGCAGTGCCGTGGTCTTGCCGGTCCCCGCGGCGGCGAGGGCCAGCTCGACGCGCTTACCGCTGGTGATCATCCTGCGCACGAGCTCCGCCTGGCCGTCGTTGAGGATGACTCCGTTGGCGACGGACTCGAGTAGCGCGATCTCCACCACCGCCTCGTCACAGCGGCGTCCGCCGGCCGCACCGGCGGCGGCGAGGACACGTCGTTCGGCTTCGACCACCGCGGCAGAGGTGAAGAGTCGCGAGCCGGCGACCTCATACATGGGGGTCCCGTCACGGCGCCGCAGCGCTGATGGTTCGTCGACGTCGTCCCTCGGCTCGTCGAGGGGGAGCGAGAGGGCGATTGCGCGCTCCACCAACTGCTGTGTGAGTGCTTCGGTCTCGGCAGTGGCGAACTCGCGGGCGCGGCGGGAGGCTTCAGCTCGGAGATGCCATACCTGCCAGGTGGCGCGGTCCTGGGCGACGCGCCCGACCACCCCGGCCGCCACCTGATCCAACATGAGATCAGGAATCACCTCTGACCGGGATGCCGTGGCACGCCCGACGCTGACCCGGATCATGTCCGCGATGCCGCGTGCTCCGATCGCCTGCTCGGCTTCCGCGCGCCATGTCGCGCGCTGCTCCTCGTACGACCGGGGCTCGTGCTTCGCCTGCCTGGTTTCCAGCGTGGCCAGCTGTGCCAGCCGGATTGTTTCCGCGGGAGTCGGTGGACGACCGTGTCGGGTCTGGAACTCGTCCGCCAGCTGCGCCTGACGGATCTCGATCGCGGCGCGTCGGGAGGACCAGAACTCGACGAGACTGGGGGAGACGCCCACCACCTCCCGCACCGGCCGCCGGTCCCTGGCCCCGTCGGTACGCTCCGTGAACTCGA
>JAAYZP010000225.1 GCA_012514785.1 Propionibacterium sp.
CCACGAAGCCGCCGTCGACGTTCTTACCCAGCCCGACGGTGAGCGGGTGGTGGTCGGCCTGCGCCTTCGGGGAACGCAGCACGTCGCCGAGCGAGACCACTTCCTTGTCGACGTTGGGGATCTCGATGCCGATCGCGGACTTGCCGGGGATCGGGGTGAGCATGCGGATCTCGTTCGAGCCGACGGCGTAGGCGATGTTGTCCTGCAGCCCGGTCACCTTGGACACCTTGACTGCGGAGCCGAGCTCCACCTCGTAGCGGGTGACGGTGGGGCCGCGGGTGTAGCCGGTGACGCGTGCGTCGATCTCGAACTCGCTGAGCACCTCGGCGAGCTGACGCACGACGCGGTCGCTCGCCTCCGTGCGGGCCTTGGGTTTGGAGCCGGGCACGAGCAGCGAGGGCTCGGGCAGCTGGTAGACGACGTCGCCCGAGAGCATCATCTGCTCGCCGCGCGGCGGGGCCGCGGAGTGCGCGGGCGCGGGCAGTTCGGGTTCGGCGACGGCGAGGTCCGCGGCCGGGTCCGCCTTGCGTTTGCCGGCGGTGACCGGCTGCTCGGGCCGGGCCTTCGGAGCGGGCTCCGGCTCGGGCTCGAACGCCTGGTCGTAGACCTCCGGGTCCTCCACCGAGTCCTCGATGAGCGGGCTGTCGTAGGGCTTGTCGACCCCGAACTTCAGCTTCTTGCCGCGGCCGGAGCCGTCGTCGTCGGGGTGCTCCACGAGCGACTGGAAGGCCTTCTTGATGCCGTCGACGATCTCGTGGAGGGGGCGGCCGATCACGACCAGCGCGCCGAAGAGCGCGAGGATGACGAGCAGCGGCACGGCCACCCAGACGGTCATGAGGTCCACGAGCAGGCTGGAGCTGAGGTAGCCGATCATCCCGCCGCCGGCGCGGACCGCGTCCATGTCGTCGGGTCGGGGTAGGCCCTTGGCGATGTTGAGCAGGCCGAGCACGCCGAAGAGCAGCAGCATCCAGCCGAGCCCCGTGCGGGGCGCGCGCTCGACCTCGCGGGGGTGGCGCAGCACGCGCCACGAGCTGTAGAGCAGCACGGCGGGCACGGCGACGGCCAGCGAGCCGAACACGGTGGTGAGCCCGATGCTCATCCATCCGGAGACGCCGGGGAGCTGGAACCACACGCCGCCCATCGAGATGATCGCGAGCGCGAAGAGCAGGAGGCCCCAGCCGTCGCGGCGGAGCTTCGGGTCGACGTCCTTGGCCGACCCGCCGATCGAGCGGGCCACCCAACCGATGGCACCTGCCAGGCCGGAAAAGACCTTGCCGATGCCCTTCAGGATGGTCGTTCCTGCCCCCGGCCCTTGTTTCTTGGCCGGGGTGGACTTGGTGCTGCGAGTCGTGGAACGACCGGTGGACGTGCTCTTGGCACGCGACTTGTTGCCGGTGTTCCGCGACGGGGAAGATGCGCGGGACGCCATATCCAGCATCGTAGCGATCGGCGGCCGGATCGCGAAGGAGCGACCCGCCCCGGCAAGTCCGAGATCGACCGATCCTTCTTGCCGTACGGTTTCCCACCATCTGGAGCCTGTTGCTAAATAGCAAAATACCGAGCGGCCCTTCGTGGCTCCGCTTCGCGACTCCGTGGGACGAGAAAGCGGTACATGTCGGGGCCGGTCCTTCAGCACTTGCTGGTTGAGCCGCCGCCGGGCGTCAGCCCTGCGGCGTGGTCGAAACCACCCCGGACGTGGGCAGGGACTAGGTTCCAGCGACCGCTGAGGGTGGTTTCGACCATCGCCAGCTCCTCCGTCGCGGGCGAGCTCAACCATCAAAGCAGGCAGGCCCTCAGCCTTCGTGCAGCACGACGCCCGAGGCTCCCGATGCCAATTGGCAACAGGCTCCAGACGGTGGGAAACTGCACAGCATCGACGTTCTACTTGCGACGAATGCGCTCACGACCCGACGTGTCGAAATTCGCAGCAGATTTCACCACGTGTCGTGGAAGTGCGTACGCCTCGTACACGTGAGAACCTAATCGGCCCCGGAGTACGAGGCAGGTGTCACGAGTGCTGCGACGTCGCCGC
>JAAYZP010000226.1 GCA_012514785.1 Propionibacterium sp.
ACTCCCTGGTGGCCGTCCTCTCCTCCACGCCCTACCGTGCGCCGCGGGGCACCTCCTGGCTTGGTCGACGCCCCGTGGAGATCCCCCGGAAGAAGATCGAGTCCGACGCATCGAGCACCTTCGCACCGCTGCGCCGGCTGAAGATCGGCCGCGCCCTCGTCGAGAGTCTGCGGCTGCTTCCCGCCATCATCACGGCCTGGCTCGACCTCGCGGTCGTCTTCATCGGCACCGTCATCTTCATGCACTGGTTCTACCTGGGGCAGGCGTCCAAGGGACTGTTCATCCTCATCCTCATCTCGGGCCCCCTCATCCTGGCCGCAGGAACGATCGCCTCGCTGATCCCGGTGGTAATCAAATGGCTGGTGGTCGGGGTCTTCCGGGCAGGCGACCGGACCCTGTTCAGTACGTTCGTGTGGCGCAGTGAGCTCGCGGACAACTTCGTGGAACCACTCGCCGTTCCCAGCCTGGTGCGGATGAGCCTCGGCACACCGATGTTCAACATGTGGGCCCGCCTGATGGGCACCCGCATCGGACGTGATGTCTGGTGCGAGACCTGGTGGCTCCCCGAGTTCGACCTCATCACCCTCGAGGACCGGTGCACCGTCAACAGAGGAACCGTCCTCCAGACCCACCTCTTCCACGACCGGGTGATGTCCATCGAACCCGTGGTTCTCCACCGTGGAGCGTGCCTGGGCCCGAACAGTTTCCTCCTCCCGGGAGCGAGCATCGGTGAGCGTTCCACCATCGGACCCGGCTCACTTGTCCTCCGGCAGGATTCCATCCCCTCCGACTCGATGTGGGAGGGCAACCCGGTACAGCGTGTCGCTGTGCCGACCACTCAGACGAAGGAGGTCAGGGTGTCATGACCCTGGGCAACCCCTCTCCCCCTACCACCTTCGAGGGCGATCTTCCCCCCGGAATCCGCCCTCTGCCCGGCCCGCGACCCGAGCGCAGCGTGTGGCTCGGCGGTCCGCCCGCAGATCCGGCGGCATCCCCCTCAGAGAAGTCCCGCGTCATCGGCATTGACGCCGCCCGCGGACTGGCTCTCATCGGCATGATCGCGACGCATGTCCTGCCGTCGTCCCACTCGATGACCGGCGAGCCGACCCTGCAGTGGTCCCTGTTCGCCGGCAACGCGGCGGCCCTCTTCGCACTGCTCGCAGGTATCTCACTGACCATGATGACGGGAAGGACCACCCCTCACACGGGACGTCGCTGGGTCCGGAGCGCCGTCTCCATCCTCATCCGAGCCCTCCTCCTGTTCTCCGTCTTCGGGCTGGCACTGAACATTCTCCCGATCCCGGTGTACAACATCCTCCCCTACTACGCCCTGCTGTTCCTGCTGGCGATCCCGCTCACGCTGCTCCGGCCACTGCAGCTGCTCGTGGTGACCATCCTGTTCGGCGTGGGTGGCCCGGTGGCGATCTTCCTGATCAACCGCGGTCTCGACTACACGGTCACCTCACGGCCGACCTTCATGGATCTCACCTACGACCCCTCAGGCGTGCTGCTCAGTCTGTTCTCGGGTGGTGCGTTCCCTGTGCTCACCTGGATGACCTTCATCTGCCTCGGCCTCATGCTGGGTCGGATGGGTCTGGAACGGCTCAGCGTCCAGATCCAGTTGGCGGCCTCCGGTGTGGTCCTCATGGTCGCCTCGGGTGCCTTGTCGGGATTCCTCCTGAACACGGGTGGCGGCTGGCAGCGGATCATGGAGGCCATCCCCGCGATGACCACGCAGGATGCCTTCAACATCTCGGTGTACGGCTCCCAGGCGGGTAACGTCGACCCCACGACGTGGTGGTGGCTGGCTGTCAGCGGCCCCCACACCAACACCCCTCTCTCGATCGGGTACAGCGCCGGTGTCGCCATGTTCGTTCTCGGCGGTTCACTCCTGGTCAGCCGGGTGTGGGCCGAGTTCCTCACCCCGCTCCTGGCGGCCGGCAGCATGACCCTGACGATGTACACGGCGCACCTGGTCTTCATCACCTTCATCGACTCGGGGACTCTCCCCCTGCTCTGGTTCGCCATCCAGATCGGCGGCGCCCTGATCCTCGCGACGGTCTGGAAGATGAGCGTGGGCCGCGGCCCCTTCGAGGGATTCGTTGCGCGCGTATCCAAGTGGACGGCGGGTCTGCTGGTCCCCGTCCAGGATGCGTCGGCGGCGACGGGCAGACACCACCTCCAGCCCTGACCGACGCCTCCTGAGCACCGGGCGGCAGGGAATCAGACCACAGGACGTGCTGTGGTCTGACCGATGGGTATAAGGTGTGATGCGTGACTCATTCGATACTGACCCCACACCCCCGCGAGCAGGTGACCCGTAAGGCGCTCATCGTCTGGGTAACCGCCGTGATGGTGTACGTCGTCGCCATCACGGGGCGCACCTCCTTCGGTGTCGCCTCCGTGGACGCGATCGACCGGTTCGGTGTCGACGCCTCCCGCATCGCCGTCTTCACCGCCGTCCAGATCG
>JAAYZP010000227.1 GCA_012514785.1 Propionibacterium sp.
AGGTCGGTGACCGCAGCGATATGCACGAAGTCACGGTCAGCAGCCAGCACCGTGGCGTCGTTCACGATCGCGTACGCAGCGATCAGAATGTCGAGTGAACCCGCAGCACGGACAAGCCCCGCGTTCCAGAGCGCTGCTTGAATGTCGAGTACCAGCGACTCGTCGGGTGCATGTTCCAACGGGAAACCGAGTGAAATGCGCTCACGGTACAGCGCATGCTCACGCGGGGTTCGTGCGCTGTGGCAGAACTCAAGCACCTGAGGTGGGCAAGTCACGAACAGGTCAGCAGGTGCTCGTTCGATACGTCGGAGCCGCGCCGTCACACCCGGATCGCCTGAGGCCAGCCGCGCCCATACAGAGTTGTCGACGAGGTAGTCGGTCATGGAGCGCGAGTGACTGGTGCGCCGAGTTCTGCAGGCAGATCGCTCAACTCGGCGATACCGTCGATCATGGTGCCCTTCTGCTTCGCGGCGATCAGTCGACGCAAAGCAAGATCGAGCACAGCACGGTTCGATTTCTCGCCGGTGAGTTCCCGGGCACGCTCCAACAGCTTCGGATCCAGGTCAACGCTTGTCAAGGCCATGAACACTCCCTTGTTTATATAAGCGACTATATAGCATGATCGGCAGGGCCAATCTCGGACTGCTCGACGCCTCCGCCCTGTGGCGGCTCTTCACAGATAGGAGTGGATGAGGGGCGGAAGCCGCCGGCGTTGAGGAGGCTGCGCGCGATGCGTAGTACCTCATTGTCAAGTCCCCGCGTAACTGGGGGCCGTACGTCAGATACTTTCCCCCGCGAAAACCTGGGGATGGTCAGCTGGCGCGGGTTCTGAGGCCGGCGGGGTCGGGGGCTTTCCAGGTGATCTGGTCCTGGAGACGGCGGGTCTTGCCTGCGGCGAGGCGGGTGAGTTCTTGTTGGATTTCGGCGATGCGTCGTTGGGCCACCCGACCGGCTCCCGAGTGGGGTGAAGAAGCCTGTCGTTGACCAAGGACCACTGTTCGTTGAGCAGCGCGACTTCGCTCGGGGTGTCGTGGCAGTGGTAGAACCCGTAGCGGCGCACGACGAAGCCGTTCGTCGACGTGCACCTCGCCAAGGATCTCTGAAGCTTCGGCGTCACTCGACGCGGCATGCCATCTGCGGTCAAAACCTACGGGTGTGGGCTGCGGCGCCAACGGGGTGCAGCCTGCTGATGGCCTGCCAGACAAGGTTCCAGTCGGTGGTGTCGTAGCGATGGGTTTCATCGATCTGGTGCAGCGTCGTGAAGAGGTCATCGCCAGGTGTTCGCGTCATAGCGGGCGTGCCCGTGCAGCCACGACTTCTACGCGCTGAGCGCGGTCGGAGATGACATCGACGGGGAACCCGGTAATCGCTGTCAACTCGTCCTCCAGGTCGACGAGGTCGAGGAGCGAAGCATGGGGTCCGAAAGTGACCAGCAGGTCGATGTCCGAATCGCGTGTGTCGTGACCGGTGCTGGTGGATCCGAAAACCCGAACGTTGTGGGCCCGATGTTTCCTGGCAGCCTCGATGCCCCTTCCTGCCTGGGCTGTCCGTTTTATCCACGCGAACGCCTCCAGGGCCTCGAAATCCCTTACGAAAGGCGTTCGCGTGGATAAAACGCCCACCTCGCGTGGCCACCCGCAGGCGATGCGAATCCCGGTCTTGACGTTTTGTCGGTGGGGGAGCTTATAGTGGTAGTTACCGGACAGCCGTTCGATTAACTTGGGGAAGCTCTGATCGAGCGGCACGTCCGGTGTGGGCCGCCCCGGCCCGGCGCAGACTCGACCCCTGCGTCGGTCCGGGGCTCCCGGGTCGAGCAACACAATCTGTTTTCCCGTTCCCCGGAGGCGTCCATGCGTATCTACCACGAACCCGTCGCGGTGCTGTTCCGCGACGCCCCCGCGCAGTTCATCTGGCGCGGGCGGCTGTTGCTGGTCAAGGAGGTGCAGGCGCTGACGCGCGAGGCCTCGCCCTGGTGGCGGAGCACCGAGACCAAGGGCGAGGACCTGCTGCGCGAGCGGGAGGTCTGGCGCGTCGAGGCCGGCAACGGCAGGCTCGGGCGCGGCGTCTACGAGTTGGCGCGCACCGTCGGCGGGGACGACTGGGTGCTGCAGGCGGTGGCCGACTGATGTTCACCCATCTCCAGAGCTTCTCCGGCTACTCCTTCCAGTACGGGGCCTCGCACCCGGGCGAGCTTGTCGCGCAGGCCGCGGAGTTCGGCATGACCCGCCTGGGCCTGACCGACCGCGACGGCCTCTACGGCGCCGTCCGCTTCGCCAAGGCCTGCCTCAAGGCCGGCATCGCGCCCATCATCGGCGTCGACCTCGCCGTCGTCCCCGCAGGCTGGCAGCCCGAGCGCCTCCCGACGGCGGCCCGCGGCGGCCAACTGCGCGACCCCCGGCTGCCGCGCGCGACGATGTGGGCCACCTCGCGCTCCGGCTGGGGCCGGCTGTGCGAGCTCATCACCGCCGCGCACGCCACCAGCCGCGACGCCGCGAC
>JAAYZP010000228.1 GCA_012514785.1 Propionibacterium sp.
CGCGGCACGCGTTCTGACCACACGCACGATGACGCGAGGCGTTCCGGTTCGCTACTGCCGGTTCACCGTGTTGGTCGCCGTCCACGGGGAGCCGTTGCCGGTCGCCCCGCCCCAGTCGTTGCCGATCCTCTGCGTCTGGCTGACGCTGAAGGTGTTTCCGGTGACGGTGTTCCTGGTCGCCTTGGCGCCGGCGAACTCGACGCAGCCGTTGTTCGCCCAACCGCTGAACGACCCGTGCCAGTTGAAGGTGTTTCCGGTGACGGTGTTGCTCGCGCCGGTAATGACCACGATTCCCCGGCGGGCGGTGATGCCTGCGTAGGCGGTGTCCCAGTCGAAGGTGTTGCCCGTGATGTGCCACTTCGTATCGTAGGACTGGCCGAAGTTGGCGCTGTAGATGGCTGCCTCGTGGCAGCGGTAGAAGTGGTTGTTGCGGATGACGACGTTCTTCGGCCACTCGAGGCAAATGGCGTAGCCCCAGAGAGTGCCCTTCATGTCGAGGCCACCGCCCTTGAAGGTGCAGCCCTCGACGAGCACCCCGTCGCCCTGACCGGAGTCGTCGTAGCAGGCGAAGTCGATCTGGTGGATGTTGCTGGGCTCAAAGGTGCAGCCGGTGAAGGTGATGTTCTTCCACCAGTTGCCAGCCCCGTGGGCGGTCCAGACCTCGACCATCATGCGCTGCGCGCCGGTGGCGACGCCGTTGCTGACACCGAGGTGGCAGCTGTCGAAGGTGACGGTGTCCACCGTGCAGCTGTTCGCGTAGATGGACACGGTGTTGTCGCGGTGGGTAGTGTCGGCCGCGCCCGACCACGCAGTGCCGAGACTACGTTCGAACTCGCAGTCAGTGAAGGTGAGGTTCGATAGGTCTCGACCATCGCCGAGATTCACCGTCGAGGAGTTCCGGGCGTCGGAAGCAGCTCCACCGCCGCGGAAGTGGCAGCGGGTGAAGCTGGTGCCCGTCGCGCCGTCGGTGTTCTTGAGGCCGGAGACCCCTGCGGACGCGGGCCCGATCTTGAGACCGGTGAAGGATGAGTTGGAGCCGAAGACGACTTGACCTTGGAGCCACGTGCTCGTCATACCTGCGCCGACAAGCCTGGCGCCGTCCGGCACGGTCAGCGTCGAGGCCAGCCTGTAGGTTCCCTCAGGGAAGTAGACGGTCGCGCCATGAGCTGCGGCGATGGCACTCTGGATGCGCGCCGTGTCGTCGGTGCGGCCGTCGCCCCTGGCGCCGTAATCCATGACGTTGAACCCTTCCGCGGGCGTCGGGCTCGCGCTCGCCGTGGGCGTCACGGTGGGCGTGGGGGTCGGCGTCTCGGTCGGCGTCGGCTCCGACGTCGGCTCGACGGTCGGGGTCGGCTCCGACGTCGGCTCGACGGTCGGCGTCGGCTCGGGGGTGGGAGTCTCCGAAGGCTCCGGCGTCGGGCTCGCGCTCGCCGTGGGCGTCACGGTGGGCGTGGGGGTCGGCGTCTCGGTCGGGGTCTGACCCGGGGTCGGGTCGGGGGTGTTCGGGCTCGCGCTCGGCGACGGTGTGGGCTCCGGCGTCGGCTCGGGTGTCTCGGCTGGCTCGCCGTTCACCGTGATCTCGTAGGCCGAGGCGGGGACGCCGGCGGGGCTGACGCCAAGCACGACGACGCGCACGTAACGCGCGACTGCGGAGAAGGCGTCGGTCGTGGCGCCCCGCGTCCGGTTCTTGCTGCGATCCGCCGCCACCTTGAAGTCGAGGCCGTCGACACTGGTGGCGACGCGGTAACGATAGGCTCGTGTGGACGCTTGCCAGGCGATCTTCACCCCGTAAACCTTGGTCTCGGCACCGAGGTCCACCAGCCACCACTGCGGGTAGACGCGCGACTCCGACGCCGCCCAGCGCGTCTCGGGGCGGCCGTCGTTGGCGGCATCCGCCGTGGCGCTGGTCACGACGCTGCTCGCCGAGGCGGGCTTGCCGACCGACAGCGGCGCCCCTGGGAGATTGACGATCTGGGCGGTGGAACTCCGGAGCGGGGTGCGCAGCTTCCTCAGGATGACGGCGTTTCGGCGGCGCTGGAGAACTTCGTAGCGGCGCTGCCCGCGCCACTTCACGTAGCGGGCAGCGCGGTAGACGATGAGCGTCCTCTGGTGGCCGCGCACGACGTCATAGGTGCGCGTATGGCCGATCTTCTTGAACGCCTGGACCCGCGCCTCGGCCGGTGCGGCGGCGAGGGCGAGCATGCCAGTCGCGAGGGCGACAAGGACGAGGGAGCCGAGCAGCGCGCACCTTCTCATCACGAGCGTACCTCCGGGTCGCGGAACCCGTGCCCTTGCCGATGAGGAGCTGTGCTCGAGCTGCTTGTGTCGCACCGGCGCGACTCGCTACGTGTTCCGTTGGCCTTGCGGTGAGAGCAGCCCGCGCTGCTCTCACAGGGGACATCGGCGGGGCGCCAGGCTTTCTGGACAGGTTTCCGTCGTCCGCGGAGACAACGAGACATCCGAGGCCGTCGGCTGCCACCGCGGCGCAAGCGGGCGGTCGCGACAAAGTCGCTCAGCGCAGCGAGCAGTAGGCGAACCCCTTGGAGGATCCCCCTGACAGTCCCGCTCCCCGCGCCAGTGGTGGAGCCCCAGCGTGGACACACCCTCCTCGGCTCTCGGACACCGGAAGCCGCCCTGGCCGACATGAAGAAGGGGGAACGGCACGTCCGTTGTCGCAGCCGGGAATCACTGTGTGGCGTGTCGCGAGCATGCGCCCCGCTGAACCCCTACCTCGTTCCCCGACCTTGCCGACAGCCACGTGCGTTCCGAGTCACGTGGTGGGTGCCGGGTGCAACGGTGCCACGTCACCTGTGGACGGAGGATGCAGGGCACGAATGGCCTGCAAGTGCAGCTGCGCAATCCTGCTGCTCACCACGGCCGTGCTCGCCTTCGGTCTGCTCGCGACCGCCGCTCTCTCCGCTCCGACCGTGTCCAAGACGCTGAAGCTCACGGCGGTGGAGTCCACGGCGACCTGCGTCGTCGTGGAGCGCGGCTCTCTCCGACTCGTGGTCAAGTCCGGCAGCCGCTTCATCGCAGTGCGCAGGGCGCCGCGCTACCGCGTGATCAAGCGTGCCAAGAGCTACTGTCTGCTCATGCCTCTGGTCAATGTCTTCGTCCCCGGAGCACGCGTGATGGCAAGACCGACGACACAGCGGCGATCGCCGAAGCCATGCGCGCCGCCGCGAAATCACGGAAGGGCGTTTACTTGCCTGCGGGGGAAGTATCGTGTGAGCTTAGTCGTCGCACCTGCGGGTCTGGCCGTCTACGGCGCCGGTATACACAAGGCTTGGCTCAAGGGCCATCTTGACTTCTCCAGCAATGCGCTCATCGTCGATATGAAGATCGGCAACGACTGGGGCGGGGCGACCGGCAACGGCTCCCCGTGGACGGCGACCAACACGGTGAACCGGCAGTAGCGAACCGGAACGCCTCGCGTCATCGTGCGTGTGGTCAGAACGCGTGCCGCG
>JAAYZP010000028.1 GCA_012514785.1 Propionibacterium sp.
CCACTCGCGCTCGAAGTAGTCGCCCATGGCCCCTCGTTCCGGTTCGTCGGTACCTGCGGATGATAGACGAAGGGCCGGGGCGGCTCAGCCGTCGAGCAGGTCCGTCACCAGCGCCGCGATCTCGGAGCGCTCCGAGCGGGTCAGCGCGATGTGCGCGAACAGCGGGTTGCCCTTCAGCTTCTCGATGACCGCGACGATGCCGTCGTAGCGCCCGACCCGCAGGTTGTCGCGCTGCGCGACGTCGTGGGTGAGCACGACGCGCGAGTTCTGGCCGACGCGGCTCATCACGGTGAGCAGCACGTTGCGCTCGAGCGACTGGGCCTCGTCGACGATCACGAACGCGTCGTGCAGCGAGCGGCCGCGGATGTGGGTCAGCGGCAGCACCTCGAGCATGTCCTGCTCGATGATCTCGTCGATGACGTACTTGTTGGTCACGGAGCTGAGCGTGTCGAACACCGCCTGGCCCCAGGGCTGCATCTTCTCGTCCGCGCTGCCCGGCAGGTAGCCGAGCTCCTGGCCTCCCACGGGGTACAGGGGGCGGAACACCATCACCTTGTTGTACTTGCGCTGCTCCAGCACCTCCTCCAGCCCGGCGGCGAGCGCCAGCGCGGACTTACCCGTGCCAGCCCGCCCGCCGAGGCTCACGATGCCGATCGAGTCGTCCATCAGCAGGTCGAGCGCGACGCGCTGCTCGGCAGACCTTCCCCGAATGCCGAACACCTCGCGATCCTGCTTGACGAGCCGGACCCTGCCGTCGGGCAGCACGCGGCCCAGCGCCCGCGACGTCGGCCCGTTCAACTGCACTCCGCAGTGCGTCGGCAGCCCGGCGACGGCGGGTATCTCGGCGCTGAAGTCCGAGTAGACGGCGTCGATCTCGTCGCTCGTGACGTCGAACTCGGCCATGCCGTTGTAGCTGCCGCCCAGCGGCTGCTCGTTGCGGTACTCCTCCGCGGACAGCCCCACCGAGGCCGCCTTGAGGCGGAGGGGGAGGTCCTTGGAGACCAGCACGACGTCGTGGCCCTCGTTCGCGTAGTTGAGCGCGACGGCGAGGATCCGGGAATCGTTGTCGCCCAGCCGGAAGCCCTGGGGGAGCGACGAGTCGTCGGTGTGGTTGAGCTCGACGCGGAGGTTCCCGCCCTGCTCGTTGATCGGGATCGGCGCGTCCAGGCGTCCGTGCGTGGTCCGCAGGTCGTCGAGCAGCCGCAGCGCGCTGCGCGCGAAGTAGCCGAGGTCCATGTGGTGGCGCTTCGCCTCGAGCTCGGTGATCACCACGATGGGCAGGATCACGTTGTGCTCGGCGAACTTCAGCACGGCCTTCGGGTCGGACAGGAGGACGGAGGTGTCGATCACGTAGCTGCGGATCGCCTGATCGTCCAGGCGGGCGTCGTGAACGGATTCGTGGGCGGTAACGTCGAGCACGGTTGCTCCCTTCGCGGGGGCGGGCGTGCCTGCCCCCGACAACTCAGTCAGGGGCTGGGGCGTGTCTGCCACGCCCTCGGCCCTCGGTCTCTGGAGACGTTCTCCATGTCTGCGACGATAACCCGCCGGCGATGCCGATCCCGGCATTGATCGGGGGATGTCACCAAGAGTTCACCTTCCGCTTCGTGGCGCCGGTGCTCTGGTGGGACGCGTGCGGGCGGGGAGATCGTCTCCCCGGGCAAGTGCAACGTAGGCGGGAGCATCCCGGAACTCGTTGCAGGGTCTCGCTAGGCTCGTGGGATTACGGTCGGGTAGAAGCGACGTACTCCGCAGCATCCCGGCGCAGGGCGCAATTGCTCGGGGAACGGCTCAGGCGAAGACGGCGAGCCAGATGGCGATCAGGTGGCAGACCGCGGCGAGGATCGTCGCCGAATTGAAGATCTCGTGGAAGCCGAACCACTTGGGGCTCAGCATCGGCCACTTCGTCGCGTACGAGACGGCGCCCAGCGTGTAGATGAGGCCGCCGACGATGATCAGCACGACGATCGCAGGCCCGCCCGCGGACCAGAACTGCGGCAGCCAGCCCACCGCCATCCAGCCCATGCCGACGTAGAGGATCG
>JAAYZP010000229.1 GCA_012514785.1 Propionibacterium sp.
AGGCCGCCTCAAACCTCAGCTCGTTTATCCGAAGCGTCACTGTCCATGAACTGGGGCATGCGCTGAGCTTGGCGGACAACCCGAATACGACATCCACTTCCATCATGAAATACTCCCGCAACCGGAACTCTCTGGTCTCGCCTACACCGTACGATCGAAACAATGTCTCAGCGAGGTACTGACATGATTCGCAGATTCTGCAGCGCTCTCCTGACGTCCGTCGTGCTGGCCTCGTTCACAGGGTGCTCACTCGCTGCTCGGGAGACTGAACTACCCTCCCCTGTTGTCACCATTGCTGTCGATGGCCCCGTCTTCGACTCGGTACAGGATCTGGCCAAGGGCGCTGACGCAATAGTTTCCGTCCGGATCACCGCTAGCCGAAGCGACGTCCTGCTTCCCAGCTACGAGGGCACAAACCCGGCCGAGAACCCGATGGCCGGAACAGGCCGAACCCCCACGGATGAGGAACTGCAGCTGGGCGCCGTGCCGATCACCGTGCACGATGCAGTCGTGGTGTCCGCCTGGGAAGGCTTGTCCGAATCCGCGACGATCGAGATCGTAGAGCTGGGTGACTCACAGGCCGTGGTAGTTGGACAACCCGACCTTCCCCAGGCGGCTGAGGGCGAAGCCATATTGTTCCTCGCCGAACTCGCTGACGGGCGCTATGAGGTTCTCGGCCAAGGACAGGGCATCCTGATCCCAGCCGGTTCCCATTTGCGCTCGCCCTCGGACGGCCACGCTGCGTTCGACATAACCATCCAGCAACTCGAGGACTTGCTGGACCAGGACTGACCGACGGGGAAGGGATCTGCGAGGCTCCCGCCCGTCGTCGTCGCTCCGGCTCTGCCGTCGTTCGCCATCGTTTCCTGCAGTTTCTCTCCCGCTCTTTGACCGCGCACGTCGGTTCGCCCGACGGAAAATTGACACTGCTCATAGGCTGGAGGCGAAGGCCCAGTGACTACTGAGGAGTGGTGATGACCGAACAGGAATTCCGGATCGAACACGACACGATGGGGGAGGTGCGGGTCCCGAAGGACGCGCTCTACTCCGCGCAGACGCAGCGAGCGGTGGAGAACTTCCCGATCTCGGGCTCGCGGCTCGAGGACGCGCAGGTCGTCGCGCTCGCGCAGGTCAAGCGCGCCGCGGCGCTGGCCAACAAGGAACTCGGCATCCTCGACGGCGCCGTCGCGGACGCGATCGTGGCCGCCGCCGACGAGATCATCGCGGGCGACCACCTCGACCAGTTCCCCGTCGACGTCTACCAGACCGGATCGGGCACCAGCTCGAACATGAACATGAACGAGGTGCTCGCCAACCTCGCGACCAAGCACCTGGGCGACAAGGTGCACCCCAACGACCACGTCAACGCCTCGCAGTCGAGCAACGACGTGTTCCCCACCTCCGTACACGTCGCCGTCACGGGCGCGCTGATCAATGAGTTGAAGCCCGCGCTGGCGCACCTCGCCGAGGCCCTCGAGGCGAAGGCGGAGGAGTTCAAGACGTTCGTGAAGTCGGGCCGCACGCACCTGATGGACGCGACGCCGGTGACGCTCGGCCAGGAGTTCGGCGGCTACGCCGCGCAGATCCGCTACGGCCTGGAGCGCGTCGACGCAGCGCTGCCGCGGGTGGCGGAGGTCCCGCAGGGCGGTACCGCCGTCGGCACCGGGATCAACACCCCCATCGGCTTCCCCGAGCAGGTGATCGCGGAGCTCGCGAGTTCGACGGGGCTGCCGATCGTCGAGGCGCGTGACCACTTCGAGGCGCAGGCCAACCGCGACGGGCTCGTCGAGGCCTCCGGCGCGCTCCGCACGATCGCGGTGAGCCTCACGAAGATCAACAACGACATCCGCTGGATGGGGTCCGGCCCCAACACCGGCCTGGCCGAGATCCAGCTGCCCGACCTGCAGCCCGGCTCGTCGATCATGCCCGGCAAGGTCAACCCCGTCGTACCCGAGGCGGTGCTGATGGTGTGCTCGCGCGTGATCGGCAACGACGCGACGATCGCCTGGGCCGGCGCGTCGGGCTCGTTCGAGCTCAACGTGCAGATCCCCGTCATGGGCACGGCGTTGCTGGAGTCGATCCGGCTGCTCGGCAACGCGTCGCGGGTGCTCGCCGACCGTACGGTCGCGGGTCTGGAGGCCAACGTCGAGCGCTCCGAGACCCTGGCCGGCATGAGCCCGTCGACGGTGACCCCGCTGAACCGGCTCATCGGCTACGAGGCCGCGGCGAAGATCGCGAAGCACTCGGTGGCGGAGGGCATCACCGTGCGGGAGGCGACGATCCAGCTCGGCTACGTCGAGCGCGGCGAGCTGAGCGAGGAGGACCTCGACAAGGCCCTCGACCTGCTCAGCATGACCCATCCGGGCGTCGCCAAGTAGCGGCTTCCGGGAGCGAGAAGAGGGCGGGTGGCGTGGTGCCGCCCGCCCTCACCGCGCCTGGCGGCGCACCATCTCGTCGATCCAGACCGGCGCGTAGGGCGAGGTGCAGTTCGGCGCGGTGGGGTAGTCCTTGAGCACCTCGAGCCGCTCGCCGATCTCGATGGCGCGGGCCCGGTGCCCGGGGTGTGTGATGCCGATCTGCGCCAGGCAGGTGTTCATCGCCCACTGGAGCCGATCCGGGGCCTCGCGCATCCGGGACTCGATGACGTCGAGCAGTGACGTCAGGTCCAGGCCGTCGGGGTCCTTCACGATGCGCACGCCTGTGAGCGCCCAGCCCGCCGCTGCGACCTTGGGGTCCTCGTCGGCGAACCAGGCCCGCCGCAGTTCCTCGGCGTCCGGGGACTTCTGGGCGAGGTAGTTGGTGAGCCAGTCGAGGACCTTCGGCGTGCGAGCCTGGCGGAGCATGGCGTCGAGTTCGTCGGCGGTCCAGTCCTTCGGCCGGCTCACCAGGATCGCGAGGAGGCGGGCGGCGGCGTCGTCGGTCTGCCAGAGCTCGCGGGCGAGGGCGGGATTCGCCTTGATCCGCTTGGCCAGGGCGCGGAGCTTCGTGAGGTTCACGGCGTGTTCGTCGCCATGGCGCTGGTTCACCGCCAGCACCTTCGGGTCCTCGAGCGCGGCCAGCTCGGCCATGGCCTCGTCCAACGTCATGCTCATGTCGCAGCCTCCTGGTGGTGCATCCTACGCCGCGGGGGGTCTTCGGGAAAAGTCTTCACAACTCGCCACTCGTTCCGAAAGCAAACGTTTACTTCCGACGAATGCGGATCGAGTGGCAGATTGTGAAGTTTCGCCGAGGTGCGTGCCCGGGACTCAGTCGTGGCGGGCGAAGCTGAGCGTCTGGATGACCAGTTCGGCCGCCTCGTCGGAGGCGTCGAGGTCGACGCGGGCGTGCACGGCCCAGTCGTGGTTGCCCTCGGGGTCGTCGATGATCTGGCGCACGAGCCAGATCCGGTCCTTCTTCTCGACCTCGAAGAACTGTGGGCCCCGGGCGTCGGCGTCGACGTAGAGATCGTCGTGCTCGTCCCAGTAGTCGCCCAGAGCGTCGTCCCACGCCTGCCGGGTCATGGGGCCGCCGCCGTCCATGCTCGCGAGGGTGGTGACGTCATCGTCGCTCATGAGCTGCACGCGGCGCCACATGGCGTTGCGTACGAGCACGCGGAAGGCGCGCTCGTTGCCGGTCACCGGACGCGACGGCGGGGGAGGCACGTCCTCCGTCTCCACCTCCATGCCGGTCAGGGCGCTGAGCTGCGCCCACTCGTCGAGGAGCGACGAATCCACGAGCCGGGTCATCTCGCCCAACCAGGCGATGATGTCGTCGAGCTCGTCGTTGCGGAACCCCTCCGGGACGGTCTGCCGGAGCGCGCGGTAGGCGTCGGTGACATACCGCAGCAGGAGTCCCTCAGAGCGTTGGATCTTCAGGTGGGCGACGTACTCGGCGAACGTCATCGCCGCGGTGTACATGTCGCGCACGACCGCCTTCGGCTTCACCGGGGACTCGCGCAGCCACGGGTGCTTCAGCGCGTACTCCTCGTGGGCACCCTCGAGCTTCTCCGCCAGCGG
>JAAYZP010000230.1 GCA_012514785.1 Propionibacterium sp.
GGCGAGCGACTGCGCGCGGTTGCGCTGCGGGATGTGGATGAGGTTCATCGGCGCGAGGACTGCGTACCCCGCGTCGACGAGCTGCTGGCCCACGCCGTCGTATGCCGACCGGTCCCCGAGCCCCATCACCCGCTCGGGCGTGGAGCCCAGACCGTGCTGGAACACGACGAGCCTCGTCGCACCCTCCGGCACGACGAGGAGGCCCTGCGCGCTCAGGTGGTCGTTCAGCCGCACCACGATCCACTGCCCGCCGGGGACGTCGCAGTCGCGCACCTCGACGTCGCCCACCCGGGTGAGCTCAGGCGGGGCCAGCAGCTCACGCCACTGCCCCCGTCGACCCTCGACGCTGCCGAGGAACGCTTCCTCCGACGAGTAGTCGCGGTTCCACAACGCGGCCGAGGCCTCGTCGTACCCGTCGACGAGCCGGGCACGGAAGTAGTGCTCGATCTCGCTGACGTACAGCTCCTGCCGCGCTTCGAGATTCATCGTCGATCAGCCCTTCACACCAGACATCACGGCGCCCTCGGTGAAGTGCCGCGAGGCGAACATGTAGGCGATCAGGATCGGCGCGAGCGCGATCGCGGAGCCGGCCAGCGTCGAGCTCAGCGGCGCGTTCTCCTGGAGCATGCGGGCCACGCCGACGGTGAGCACCTGCACATCCGGGTGCTGCGCGACGACCAGCGGCCACAGGAAGTCGTTCCAGTGCCACAGGAACACGAACAGCCCGAGCGTCGCGAGGATCGGCTTACACAGCGGGACGATGATCGTGAAGAAGATGCGCGCCTCGCTGGCGCCGTCCACCTTCGCGGCCTCGATCAGCTCGTCCGGGATGCTGGTGATGAACTGCCGCATCAGGAACGTGGCCTGCACGTTGACCAGCGTCGGCAGGATCAGGCCCCAGTAGGTGTTGACGCCACCCATCTGCGAGATCAGCATGAACTGCGGTATCAGCGTCACGTGGTAGGGCACCATCACCATGGCGATGAAGAGCCAGAAGATGAACTCCCGCCCGCGGAACCGCTTCTTCGCGAACCCGTAGCCGGCCATCGCGGAGAAGAGCAGCACGAAGAACACGGACACGAACGAATAGATCGCTGTGTTCAGCAGCCAGCGGGGCATCTTCCCGGTGGACCAGATCTCGATGTAGTGCTGGAACGTCAGGTCCTGCGGGATCAGGGACTCCGGGAACGTCAGCGGCACACCGGGCTCGCGCAGCGACATCACGATCATGGCGTAGAACGGGAACAGCGAGATGAGCCCGGCCACCACGAGGATGACGTACTGGAGGACCGACGCCCAGCCCCGGGGGGCCATGGAGTCGCGCTTCTGGAAGAACATCGGCTCCCGGCGCTGCTTCTTCTCGGGCTCCAGGACGTTCGTCGCGTCCAGAGCACTGCTGGTGGAGACGCTCATGTCAATCACCCTTCAAGACGGCGCGTTGGATCATGGACAGGGTCACCAACAGGATCAGCATGGCGACACCGATGGCGGACGCGTACCCGAAGTTGAACAGCCGGAAGGCCTCGTCGTACAGCAACATGCCGAGCACGTTGGTGGCGTTGGCCGGGCCACCGCCGGTCATGACGAAGACCACGTCGAACACCTGGAACGAGAACGTCGTCTCGATCACGACGAGGAACAGCAGCTGGGGACGCAGCTGCGGGAACGTGATGTACCAGAACCGCTGCCAGCCGTTGGCCCCGTCGATCGACGCGGCCTCGTCCAGCTCTCGCGGCAGATCCTGCAGCCGGGCGAGGACGATCAGCAGATCGAAGCCGAACCGGCCCCACACGCCGACGAAGATGATCGCCACGAGCGCGAGCACGGAGTTGCCCAGCCAGGAACGTCCGTCGCCGCCGAACCAGGAGTGGATCGTCGGAACGATGCCGCCGGCGTTGAACACCCAGACGAACACGGCGCCCGCGAGGACGAGCGACGTGATGGAGGGGATGAAGTACGCCCCTCGGAAGAATTTGATGAACGGGCCGACGCGGCGCACCAGGAGCGCCAGCGTGATCGAGACCGTCATGAGGAGCGGGACGACCGCGACGACGTATGCGACGGTCACCCAGAACGAGTTCCAGAACGCGGCATCGGTGAGCATCTCGCGGTAGTTGTCGAGCCCGAGGAACTCGAAGGCCCCCGTGATCTTGAAGTCGCCGAGCGAGATGATGACGCCGCCGATGGCGGGAAACAGCTTGAAGACGAGGAAGAGGATGACGACAGGAGCGACGAAGATGATGCCCGCGAGGGCCTCGCGGCGCTGCACAAGGCGGCGCCGCTGAGGCTTCCTCACGGTGTCGATGGCAGTGGACATCAGGTATCAGCCGAC
>JAAYZP010000231.1 GCA_012514785.1 Propionibacterium sp.
CCCTGGTACTCGTCGCTCAGGTTCTACGACGAGCTGGTGAAGTTCCCCGGCTGGGAGACCGAGGACATCAACGACCAGGCACAGAAGGTGCAGCGCTCAGGCTTCCCGGAGGCGTACCGGAAGCACGTGCCCAACGCGACGGTGCTCGCCGAGGCCGCCCGCGGGCTGACGCCCCAGGCGATCACGTGCTTGAGCTTCGCCGAACCCGTCGCCGACCCGTCGCCCATCGAGCGGGTGCTGGAGCCCGTGCCGGGGGTGGAGATCGCCGTCGAGGGCCAGGCGATGACGATCACCGCGGAGGATTCGCGGCAGCTGTGGTCGGCGGTCCACCTCGCGATCCTGAACACCTACGACGCGGGCATCACCCGGGTCAAGGTCGGGGACGCGAGCTGGGAACTCGGGGACCGGGAGTGGAGCGGCGTGGCCGCCGACGACGCGACGTCGGCGACGATCACACTCGGCTGACCGAACTGAGCTCAGCGACCAGCTGCGCCTTTAAGGTATAGTTTCCATACTGAAACGAGGCTGACGGGTGGAGTTTGAGTACGATCCGGCGAAAAGCGCCGCCAACGACGAGAAGCACGGCATCGACTTTGTTGCGGCGCAGACTTTGTGGCTTGATCCGAATCTCATCGACATCCCTGCTCGCACACAGGGGGAGCCCCGATGGCTGCTCATCGGCCAGATCAGGGGAACCCACTTCTCGGCTGTCGTTACATACCGGGACGAGCGAATCCGCCTGATCTCGGTCCGCCGGTCACGAAAGGAGGAGGTGGCTATCTATGAAGGCTGAGGAGTTCGACGCCCGGTTCGATGATGGCGAGGACATCACGCATCACCTGGACCTCGCCCACGCACGCCGACCCGGGCACGAACAGCGACGTGTCAACGTGGATTTCCCTGCTTGGATGATCGATGCGCTCGATCGAGAGGCAAAGCGGCTCGGCGTCACGAGACAGTCCGTCATCAAGGTGTGGATCGCAGATCATCTGGACCGGCCCGACCCTGTGCGCCGATAGCGCTGCGTTTCGAGCATCACGCGCGCTGCGTGTAGGGGCACCTAGTTTCGCGCTTGCCACTTCGGAGAGCCCGGTGCCAATGGACATCGAGGACCTTGGACGTGATGGCGAGGGCAGCCACGAGAACAAGGACGAGGAAGAGATTCTGCATAGGTTCCGCACGACTGCACCTTTCACCATCAAAAGCACACTCGAGGTGCTGGCGCGAGACCGAGGTCTACTTCCTGCCCTTCTTGACCCAAGTTCAACTCAAGTCAACCCGCGTCTACGCCTTACCGACAGGTCGGCCAGTCGTTTACGAAATTACCATACGAAGCAGCCCAAGACAGACTCTCGATGAAGCGCCACTTTGGGAGTGAGGCTTTCACGCCCGCTGGGGGCCTGCATGCTCTTGATGGTTGAGCTCGCCCGCGACGAAGGAGCTGGCGATGGTCGAAACCACCCTCGGCGGTCGCTGGGATCTAGTCCCTGCCAAAGTCCGGGGTGGTTTCGATCCTTCGACCATCGCGGGTTCGTTCCTCACCCGCGAGCTCAGGAACCGCCATCCCGGAGCTCCTTCGTCGCGCCGGGAGCTCAACCAGCAAGTGCCTCGGAGGGCCGAGCACCTGTTGTGTGACCGCGTTCTCGTCCCAGAAGCTGAGGTGCGGTGCAAAGCGGAGCCCATGCGGGGTCATTCGCCATTCAGCAACAGGCTCCGGACGGTGGCAAACCCTACGGCTAAGCCGGCTTGAGGCGGTCGGCGGCGGCGGCGATGCGCTCGTTGGTGGCCGTCAGCGCCACGCGGACGTGACGTGCGGCGTCGGGGCCGTAGAAGTCACCCGGAGCGACGAGGATGCCCCGCTCCGCGAGCCAGTCCACCGTCGCCCGGCAGTCCTCGCCCCGGGTGGCCCACAGGTACAGGCTCCCCTCGGAATGGTCGATCGTGAACCCGGCGGCCTCCAGCGCGGGGCGAAGCACGGCGCGACGGGCGAGGTAGCGCTCGCGCTGCTCCTCGACGTGCGCCTGGTCCCCCAGCATCGCCACCAGCGCGGACTGCACGGGTGCGGGCACCATCATGCCCAGGTGCTTCCGCAGCCCGACGAGGCCCTGCACCAGACCTGCATCGCCGACGACGAAGCCCGCACGGTAGCCGGCCGCGTTGGACCGCTTCGACACGGAGTGGACGGCCAGCAGGCCGGTGTGGTCGCCGTCGGAGACACGCGGGTCGAGCACCGAGACGGCCTCGGCGTCCCACGCGAACTCGCCGTAGCACTCGTCGCTGGCCAGCACCGCGCCCAGCTCCCGGGCGCGCGCCACGAACGCGCGCAGCTCGTCGACGGACAGGATGCGGCCGGTCGGGTTCGAGGGCGAGTTGATCCAGATCAGCTTCGTGCTCTCCGGCAGCTCGGCCGGGTCGTCGCAGGCCAGCGGCTCCGCGCCGCACGTGAGCGCGCCGATCTCGTAGGTGGGGTACGCCTCCTGCGGGAAGGCGACGACGTCGCCCGCTCCCAGCCCGAGCAGCGTGGGCAGCCAACCCACGATCTCCTTCGTGCCTATCACCGGCATCACGGACTCATGCGTGAGCACAGGCGACGCCCAACGTCGCTCCATGTAACCGACGATGGCGTCCCGGCACTCTTCGGTGCCCCACACCGTCGGGTAGCCGTGCGCATTCGAGGCGGCATCCAGCGCGGCGCGCGCGATGTCAGGGGTGTCGTCGACCGGTGTGCCCACCGAGAGGTCGACGATGCCGCCCGGGTGCTGTGCGGCGCGGCTCTTCGCTGCGGCCAGCGAGTCCCAGGGGAACCCCGGCAGCTGCAGCATCGTCAGTGCTGCTGGGGCGGCAGGGCTGCGACGACGGGGTGGTCCTTCGGGATGATGCCCAGCTTCGCGGCGCCACCGGGCGAGCCGACGTCGTCGAAGAACTGGACGTTCACGTCGTAGTACTCGGCGTGCTCCTCGGGGACGTCGTCCTCGTAGTAGATCGCTTCCACGGGGCAGACGGGCTCACACGCACCGCAGTCGACGCACTCGTCGGGGTGGATGTAGAGCATCCGCTCACCCTCGTAGATGCAGTCCACGGGACATTCGTCGTCGCAAGCACGATCCTTGAGGTCAACACACGGCAGGGCGATGATGTACGTCACGTTCGTCTCCTAAAACAGCGGTGTCCACACAGCCTATCCCCCCTCGGGGATGGGTCAAGCATGGCGCATCCGCGGAACGATCAGGCGCAGGTGATGCGGTCGCCGGCGCTGTACCGCCAGCGGAACGGCTCCTCCTTCACGAGGCTGCCGTCCTTGTAGAAGAGACGCTTGTAGTTGACCGTGAAGCCCTGGATGGGCGCCTGCGGCTCGCAGTTGGCGGTGCTCAGCACCCGCTCGCTGCCCGAGTAGTAGCCGGAGCGCACGAGGTCGCTCGACTCGATCCGGTCGTAGGTGGGGATCGACCAGACGCGGTACGTGATCGAGCCCTGGCTGCCCGGCGACGACGGGCTCGTGAAGCCCTGGATGATCGCGGGGTACTCGGTGTTGTTGCGGAACCGGAGGTCCACCGAACCGTAGTACACCGTCGCCTCCCGGCCGGCCGGGTAGCGCGAGAAGTACAGCGAGTGGGGCTTGTGCTCGACGTCCTCGAAACCGGCGAAGAACGCCGCGTTGAACAGCGTCGTGGCCGCCTGCGACACGCCGCCGCCGGAAGCCCGGACGAGGTTGCCGCCGTCGATCACGTAGCCGGACGCCCAGCCCGCCTCGGCCGTGCGTCGCCCGAGGGTGCCGTTCAGGCTGAACGTCTCGCCCGGCAGCAGCACGGTGCCGTTGACGATGCTGGCTGCCTTGCCGATGTTGGTGTTGCGGTAGGCGGCGTGCGGGTAGCGCGTGGAGTACTCGCCGATCACCTCGCGGGGCTTCAGCCGCTCGGCCTCCTCCGTGGTGAACTCGGGCTCCTCCATCGTCGCCTCGAGCGCGACCGTGCGGCTCTCGCCGGCCAACGCCTGCTCGAAGGCGTCGACGACGGCGTCCTCCGTCACCGCCATGCCCGATTCTCCGGGCACGACGACGACGCTGCCGTCGTTGAAGCGGTAGCTGGCGTTCTTGGGCCCGCCCTCGTCGATGTCGTCGAGCTGGTCGGCGGTGAGCTCCGTGAGGAGCTCCCCGTCGTAGCCGACGCTGAAGCTGTCACCCTCCTGGGTGATGGTGAGCGCGCCGGCGATCTCCTCCTCGGTGAGGTCGATGTTGCCGGACTCGCTGGTGAGCGTGATGTTGCCCGTCATCGCGGCGGCGAGGGCTCCGTCGCGGAAGGCCTGCACCTCGGCGTCGGTGACGTCGGGCTCGGCCTCCGTGCCGACGGCGTCGACCTCAGCCTCGCGCGCGGCGAACGCGTCACGCACGGCCGCGGCGGTGCCGTCGACCTCCACGGCATAGCCGGTGACGGCCTCCGTGGTCTCGACGACGCCCTCGGTGAGCGTGATCGTCGCGTCCGTGGGCTCCACGCGCAGCGTCGCGGCCTCCGACTCGACGCTCTCGCGCAGCTGGTCCTCATCGACGGCGAGCACCATGTCGACCTGGTCGCCGCCCGCCAGCGAGCGGTAGATGTGGCTGGGGTGCCAGCTGAACCCGCCGCCGGCGGCCTCGATGGTGGCCGCGTAGTCATACCCCAGGCCGGCCTCGGCAGGCACGATCTGGGCGGTGCCGCTGTCGGCGTTGATCGTGATGGGCGCGGACAGCGTCGGCTCCATCTCGGAACGGAGCAGCTCCTCGGCATTCGTAGGGCTCATCCCGCCGATCGCGACGTCCGCGGCACTGGCGTGCGCGGGCACCTGGTTGCCGGCGACGAAGTACGCCCCGACGTAGGCACCACCAGCGAGGACGACGAAGGCACCGGCACCGATGCCGACCCACATCCACGTCTTCTTCTTGCTCTTCGCGCTCACGGCCCCTCAATCCTGGCCCGACGGGCCGCGGTCATTCTACGAATATCGGGGCCGCTTCCCAAAACCTTGCCGGTTGTGGTCAGAAAATGCTGATCCGGTAGGGCAGCGACAGCGCGCCCTCGACGCCCACCCCGAACTCCCGCAGCGCGGCCTTGAGCAGCGTTTCGGGGCCGGCCACCCGCGCGCCGCCCGGCGCGCCCACCGACTCCGACGACGCCGCCGGCATGATTCGGGCGAGCAACCCGGTGGGGCTCAGCGCGACGATATCCACGTCGTCGACGTCCACCCCCGCCAGTGCCGCTGCCCGCTCGTGCGCGACGCGGCGCCCGCCGAGGTGGTCGACGAGTCCGTGGTCGAGGGCCTGCACGCCCGTCCACACCCGGCCCTTCGCGAGCGACTCCAGCTGGTCGTACTCCATGCCGCGGTCGGCGGCGGCCTTCGTCGTGAAGTCCAGGTAGATGCGGTCCAGCCAGGCGTTGAGGCGGGCCCAGTCCTCGTCGGTGAAGCGATGCGCGGGGTTCATCATCGGCGTATTCTCCGTGCCCGCGACGATCTCGCGGACGAGCCCGAGCTTCTCGTACAGCTCCTGGCTGACCATCTTGCCGCCCAGCACACCGATGGAGCCGGTGAGCGTGGAGGGCAGCGCGACGATCTCGTCGGCGCCCATCGCGACGTAGTAGCCACCGGAGGCCGCGACTCCGCCCATCCGTGCGACCACGGGGCGGCCGGACTCGCGCACCTGATGCACGGTGCGCCAGATGAAGTCGGAGGCGACGGCCGAGCCGCCGGGCGAGTCGACGTCGAGCACGACCGCCACGACGTCGTCGTCCCGGAGCGCGGCGCGCAGGTGCTCGTCGACGACGTCGGAACCGACGGTGGCGCCCGTCAGCCCGGCGCTGCCGCGGCCGGTGACGATCGGGCCGCGGACGGGGACGACGCCGATCTTCTTGCGCCCCCGCGACGACAGCGCCCGGCCGAGATCCGGCTTGGGCTGGTAGCGGTTCACGAAGCGCAGCTCGTCGCGGTCGGCGCCCCAGGCATCCAGCGCGGCGGCGTAGGCCTCGTCGCGGTAGCCGATGTGGTCGACGAGGCCGGCCTCGAGCGCGCGGGCCGGTGTCAGCGGGGACGACTCGACGGCCTCCCGCACGATGCCCTCGGTGATGCCGCGGCGTCCGGCGATGGTGGTCACGGCGTCGGTGACCAGGGATTCGACGAGCGAGCGGGTCATCTCCCG
>JAAYZP010000232.1 GCA_012514785.1 Propionibacterium sp.
AGGCGCGCAGCGATCCCCGCACCAGGCCCGCGCGGTGCTCCTGCGACTCCCCCGCCAGCAGCCACGTCCCCTGCTCGCGGGCGAGCCCCGCCAGGAGCGCAGCCTTGCCGCCGGGGCCGGCGCACAGATCCAGCCATGGGCCGTCCTGTGCCTCGGCGCGCGTGAGCGCCAGGGCGACGAGCTGGGAGCCCTCGTCCTGCACCCCCGCCCGGCCTTCGCGCACGGCGTCGACCATGCCCGGCACGCCCTCGCGCACCGCCCCGAACGGTGAGTACTTCGTGGGCTCCCCGTCCAACTCGTCGACGGTGGCGAGCCCCGGGCGCACGACCAGCGTCGGCTTCGGCGGCTCGTTGTTGGCCGCCAGCGCCGCAGGCAGCTCGTCGGCAGGCAGCACGTCGGCGAACGCCTCCGCGATCCACGCCGGGTGATGGCCCCGGACCGCGGCGGCCTCGACGTCGCCCTTCCCTGCGGCGGCGTCGTCGAGCCACTCGTCGAGCGAGCGGCGCGCGACCTTGCGCAGGATGGCGTTGACCAGCCCGCCCACGCGCTGCCCGATCCGCCGCTTCGCCAGCTCGACCGTGGCGCCCACGGCCGCGTGCGGCGGGATGCGCATGCTGAGGATCTGGTGCGCGCCCAGCCGGAGCACGTCAACGACCGCGGGCTGCAGCGTCGAGAGCTTCCTGCCGGCGGCGGCCTCGATCACGATGTCGTAGCTGCCCATCAGCCGGCAGGTGCCGGAGACCAACTCGGTGACGAACGCGGCGTCGCGCGTGCTGAGGCCCGCCGTCGCCAGCTTCTTCGCCAGCGCCAGGTTTGCGTACGCGTCCTGACCTGTGACCTCGCGCAGCACCTCGAAGGCGACGACCCTGCTCACCGCAGCACCCCCGCGACCCCGCCGCGGGCCCAGTCGATCGCGGCCATCCGCCGCTTGCCCGGCGCCTGCACCTCGAGCAGCTCGATGGTGCCGGAACCTGCGCCGACGAACACCTCCCGTTTGGTCGCCTCAAGCGCGCCCGGCGCGAGGCCGCGGTCGTCGGCGACGCGGGCCCGGTACAGCTTCAACCGCTGCCCGTCGACCTCGCACCAGGCGCCGGGGTCCGGAGAGCAGCCCATGATGTGGTTGCGCACCTCGCCCGCCGGCCGATCGAAATCCACCCGCGCGTCCTCGGTCGTCAATTTCGCCGCGACGGTGACCCCCTCCTCGCCCTGCTCCACCGGCAACGTGCCCGCGGCGACCGCGTCCATCACCCCCACCAGCTGCGCGGCGCCCGAGATGGCCAGTCGGCCGAGGAGTTCGCCGGCCGTCTCGTCCGGCATCGGCACCTCCTCGATGTCGTAGACCGGGCCCGCGTCGAGCTCGCGGACGATGCGGAAGCATGTGGTGCCGGTCACGTCGTCGCCGGCCATGATGGCCCGCTGCACCGGCGCCGCGCCGCGCCACCTCGGCAGCAGTGAGAAGTGCAGGTTGACCCAGCCGTGGGTCGGGATGTCCAGCGCCGACTGCGGCAGCAGCGCCCCGTAGGCGACGACGGGGCACGCCGCCGGCGCCAGCTCACGCAGCCGCTCCTGGAAATCCGGATCGCGCGGATGCTCCGGCTTCAGCACCTCGATGCCGAGCTCCTCGGCACGCATCGCCACCGGCGACGGCGTGAGCTTGCGCCCGCGCCCCACCGGCGCGTCGGGGCGGGTGACGACGGCCACCACCTCGTGCTCGGACGCGACGAGCGCGTCGAGGGACGGCAGCGCCACCGTCGGGGTGCCTGCGAACACGAGCCTCATAACGTAACCTCCGGGTCGATCTGGTAGTTGAGCACGCCGCCCTGCTTCTTGGCCGAGCGGATCGCCGCGGCCGACTTCACCTGCGCGACGAAGTCGCGCCCCCGGGCCAGGTCGGTGCGCAGCAGCGCCGCCCAGCGCTCCGCCCCGATCTCCGTGGGGCCGAGCAGTTCGGCGTCGAAGGACACATTACGCAGGAACGCCTGCAGCGGCTCGGCCTCCCCGGTCACGCGCGCCGTCCGCACCGTCGGTGGGAGCCGCGCGGCCGTGCGGTCGGCCAGCTCACGCTCCGCGAGCCCGACGGCGTCCGTCCGGGCCAGCGCCTGGACCGCCGGGTGCAGTTCGGCGCCGACGATGAGCGCCGAGCCACCCTCCGTCGGGGGTCGCACCAGCGCGAGCGCGTGCATCCACCGCCGCATCGCCTCCTCGGGTGCTGCGACGTCGGCGCGGCTCAGCGTCACGTCAGCGTCCAGGATCAGCAGACCCGCATAGCCGCCGTCCACGCGCGGCTCGGCCCCCGGTGTGGCGACGACGATGCCCGGCTCGTTCGGCGCCTCGTCGCGGATACGCTCGCCTGAGCTGTTGATCGCCAGCACCCCGGGGAAGGCGCGCGCGAGCTCCTCGGCCGTGCGATCCGCGCCGGGCAACGGCATACGCAGCTTCGTGCCGTGGCACTCCCTGCACTCCCAGCGCACGGGACGATGCCCGCACATCGCGCACTCGGGCTGGTCCCGTCGGCGGGCGCGCATCATCGATTCGCACCGGGGGCAGCGCGCCAGGTTGCGGCACCGCTCACAGGCCAGCGCCGCCGCGAAGCCGCCCATGGGGACCTGCACGAGCACGGGGCCCTGCGGGAGCTGCGCCCGCAGGAACGCGAACGCCCTCGACGGGATCCGCAGCCGCGCCGCGGTGGGGTCGCGTTCCCGATCCTGCTCGCTGATGGTGCGCACGGGGGCGCTCTGCCTCCGCAGCTCGGAGGGCGTGTGGCGGATCTCGTGCATCCAGTCGCGGGCGATGAGCGCGTGCGAGTCGACCGAGCGGGAGTGGCTCGCGAACAGCAGCCCCGCACCCTCCAGCGACGCCCGGAGGATGGCCACGGTGCGGGCGTGGAAGTAGGGCGCTCGCTGCTCGACGTGGTGGTCGGAGCCCTCGTCGAGGACCGCGATCAGCCCCGCGTCCCTGACCGGCGCGAAGACGGCGCTGCGCGTGCCGACGACGACGCGCGCCAGCCCCCTCGTGAGCGCCAGGTAGTTGCGGTAGCGGGGCGAGCGCCCGTGCTCGGCGGCCAACGTCGCCACCGACTGCGCGCCGAACGCCGCATGGAACCGTGGCAGCACGCGGTCGAGGTCGCGGATGGTGGGCACGACCACGACGACGCCGCGGCCGGAACGCAGCGTGGCGGCGGCCGCCTCGATGATGCCCTCGACGACGTCGAACTCCCCCGCCACCGGCACGGCCTGCCAGGCGGCGCGCGGCGATCGTCCCAGCGCCAGGGCCTCGACGTAGCCGGCCCCCGTCGGGTACGACGCCAGCACGCCCTTCGACTCCGGCTGGGCGGGATCGGGCCACTCGCGCTGGTTGGCCTTCTCGGTCGTGGAGTGCCGCGGGGGGATGGCGAGCCGCGCCACGCTCCACCAGTTGCCGGCGTAGTGGTCTGCCACCGCGCGCACGAGGCGGTCGGTGGACGGGGTGAGCACCGGCTCGGGCGAGACCACCTTGTGCAGGCGGTCGAGCTCCCCGTCGAAGGCGCTCGACTCCGCGATCTCGCACACCCAGCCGTCGCGCAGCAGCCCGGCGAACCGGACCTTCACCCGGCAACCCACCACGCACGTCTCGGCGAGCGAGTCGGGGATGGCGTAGTCGAAGAGCCGGTCGAGGTGCGGCAGGGAGTTGTCGACGGCGACCCGCGCCACCTTGCGTCCAGGCCACCCGACCAGCGCGGCGGGCATGGCTAGCCCCGCACCGCCCGCGCGAGCGCGTCGGCGCGGTCGGTGCGCTCCCAGGTGGCGGTGTCCTCGTCGCGGCCGAAGTGGCCGTAGACGCTGAAGTTGCTGTAGATGGGGCGCAGGAGGTCGAGGTCGTCGATGATGGCCGCGGGCCGCAGGTCGAAGACCTCCAGCACGGCCTCCTGGATCTGCTCCTCCGGCACCGCGTTCGTACCGAACGTGTCGATGTAGAAGCCCACGGGCTCCGCCTTGCCGATGGCGTACGCCAGCTGCGCCTCGACCCGCTCGGCGAGCCCCGCCGCGACGACGTTCTTCGCCACCCAGCGCAGCGCGTAGGCTGCGGAGCGGTCCACCTTCGACGGGTCCTTGCCCGAGAAGGCCCCACCGCCGTGGCGGGCCATACCGCCGTACGTGTCGACGATGAGCTTGCGGCCCGTGAGGCCCGCGTCGCCCATGGGGCCGCCGATGACGAAGTTGCCCGTGGGGTTGATGAAGGTCCGAGGCGTCTCCGAGCCGAAGCCGTAGCGCTCCATCACCGGGTCGATGACGAGCTTCTGGAGGTCGGGTCGGATCCGGTCGTCGAGGTCGACGCCGGGGTCGTGCTGGGTGGAGACGACGATCGTGTCGATGCCGGTGGGCCGGCCCTGCTCGTCGTAGCGGACGGTGACCTGCGTCTTGCCGTCGGGGCGGAGGTAGCCGATCTCGCCGGACTTGCGTGCCTCCGCGAGACGCTCGGCGAGCCGGTGCGAGATGTCGATGGGCAGCGGCATCAGGCTGGGCGTCTCGTCGCAGGCGAAGCCGAACATGAGGCCCTGGTCGCCGGCGCCCTGGCGGGCGAACCGGTCCGTGTCGCCCTGGCGGCTCTCGAAGGCGTGGTCCACGCCCTGCGCGATGTCCGGGGACTGGTTGCCGATGGCCACGGAGACGCCGCAGGAGGCGCCGTCGAAGCCGACCTTGGAGGATCGATACCCGATCTCCGTGATGCGGTCGCGGGCGATCTGGCCGATGTTGGCGTAGGCGTCGGTGGTGACTTCGCCGGCCACGACGACCAGGCCGGTGGTGATGAGGGTCTCCACCGCGACGCGTGAGGAGGGGTCCTGCTCGAGGATGGCGTCGAGGACGGCGTCGGAGATGGAATCCGCGATCTTGTCCGGGTGCCCCTCGGTGACTGATTCAGACGTGAACAGTCGGCTCATGGTTGAGCTCCTTCTGCGGCCACAAGCCGCTCGTTACTTTTTTAGACGGTGGCAACAAGCCACCAAACCCGGCGGTGCCGGGAGGCGTAAGGGAGTCTGGACCGGGCCTCAGGAGGCGGGGTCGGTGTCGGTCTCTTCGAAGGGGTTGACGAAGCTGAACGCGGCCTCTTCCGCGGGGCGGGCTGCTGCCTCTGCCTCGGGGTCGATGTCGGTGTACTGCAGCATCCCTTCCTTGATCTCCCGCAGGGCGATGCTGAGCGGCTTCTCCTCCGCCGTCGCGGACACCATGGGGCCGACGTTCTCCAGCAGGCCTTCGCCGAGCTGGGAGTAGTAGGCGTTGATCTGGCGGGCGCGCTTCGCCGCGAAGAGGACGAGCCGGTACTTGGAGTCGATGTTCTCCAGCAACTCGTCGACGGGCGGGTTGGTGATGCCTTCAATGCTGTTCAAGGGGTGACTCCTAGTTGTGATCACAATCCCAGCAAGCCTACCAAAGCTTCGACGGTCTCCTCGACACGGCGATTGATGATGACGTGATCGGCCTCGTCGACCGACGCGAGCTCCTGTTTCGCGGTCTGCAGGCGGCGCGCGCGCCCCGCCTCGTCCTCGGTGCCGCGGCCCACGAGCCGGCTCACCAGTTCTTCCCACGACGGCGGCATGAGGAACACCAGCTCGGCCTAGGGCATGCGCTGCTTGACCTGGCGCGCGCCCTGGAGGTCGATCTCGAGGATCACCGGGCGGCCGTGGCTGATGGCCTCCTCCACCGGCGCCCGCGGCGTGCCGTAGCGGTGCTGGCCGTGGACGACCGCCCACTCGAGCAACTCGCCGTGTTCGGCCATGTGGTCGAACTCGGGCCCCGAGATGAAGTGGTAGCTCTCCCCGTCCACCTCACCGGGCCGGGGTTCGCGGGTGGTGCAGGAGACCGAGTGGAACGGTGCGTCGTACAACTGACGGAGCCGAGCGCAGACGGTACCTTTACCGACTGCGCTCGGCCCCGAGATGATCCAGAGTTTGGCGGAGTTCACCCGCGTTAGCTTATCCAGCCTCAGCCGAAGAAGTCCTGCAGGCGCTGGATCTGATGCCTGCCGAGCCCGCGGATGCGCCGATTGGCCGAGATCTGAGCCGACTCCAGGATCTCCCCGGCGCGAGTGACGCCGACACGCGGCACCGCACGGAGCAGGTCGACGACCTTGATGCGCGAGAGCGTGTCGTCGCCCTGCGCCTTCCTCAAGGCCTCCATGAACGTGAGCTCCTGGCTCTTCACCTGGTCTTTCAGCTCGGCACGCACACGTCGTGCTTCTGTTGCTGAAGCGCGAGCGGCTGCTAGCTGCTCGGCACTTAGCTTGGGGATCGCCATAGATGCTCCAATCCGCCTTCAGCGATAGGTAATCCAAAAGCAGAAAACTGTTTCTGCCATGTGAAATCCTACCGTAACGCTACAGGTGCACTACCGACCCAGGAGCTCATTGAATCTTGAGAAAAGCTCTTCTGGCCCAGAACCGATGACAAACCTACTAGCGTTTGGTAGGACATTCGGCAGTACTTTAGCAAAGATTCGTTCCAAATCAGACATGCTCGCCCCTTGGACACCGATCCCGGGCGCAAGGATCGACCCGTTGAAGTGCGACGGGTCGCAGCCGAGGTCGTCGTGGGTGGCACCGAGCACAACCCCGATGAGGTCGTCGTGCGACGCATTCAGCACGGTGAGCTCGTCCAGCACGTGCTGCGCGACGCTCACGCCGTCGACGACGGCCCCCTGGATCGCGGCACCGCCCGGGTTCGACGTCCGGGCGAGCACGTAGACGCCCCGACCCTCGGCCTTCGCCAGAGCGAAGGTGGACTCGAGCGTGCCGACCCCGAGGTAGGGGTTCACGGTGATCGCGTCCGCGGCCAGCGGTGCGCCGTCGGTGAGGTAGGCGCGCGCGTAGCCGTCCATGGAGGATCCGATGTCGCCGCGCTTGACGTCGAGGATCGAGAGCGCGCCGGCCTGGCCGATGTCGTCGAGCACGCGTTCCAGCACCGCGATGCCGGCGGCGCCGAAGGGCTCGAAGAAGGCCGACTGCGGCTTGAACACGGCGGCGTGCTCGCCCAGGCCTTCGACGATGCCCCGGGAGACCCGCTCGAGGCCGGCCACGTCATCCTGGACCCCCCAGGCGGCCAGCACGGACGGCATCGGGTCGATCCCGACGCAGAGACCGCCCCTCGACTCGACGGCCGCCGCCAGGCGTGAACGGTAGGTCATGCTCTCCCCCACTCGTGGATCCCGCGGATCAGCGCGGGGCCCTCGTAGATGAAACCGGTGTAGATCTGCACGAGCTCGGCGCCCGCGTCGAACATGCGGCCGGCGTCGCGGGGGGTCATGATGCCGCCCACCCCCATCACCGGCAGCGGCACCCGGGCCGCGAGCCGCTCGACGAACGCCAGCGCCCGGGCCGTCAGCGGCGCGCCGCTGAGCCCGCCCGCCTCGTAGGCGAGGTGCCCGTCGTCGTGGTCGAGCCCGTCGCGGGAGAGCGTGGTGTTGGTGGCGATCACGCCCGCGACGTCGCTGGCCGCGATGACGGCCAGCGTGTCCTCGAGCGTCGCGGGTTCGAGGTCGGGTGCGAGCTTGACGAAGACCGGGATCGCGCCGAGCTCCGCGGCCCGCGCGGTGAGCGCCCCGAGGAGCGCCTCGATCTCCTTCGCAGCCTGCAGCGACCGCAGCCCCGGCGTGTTGGGGCTGGAGACGTTGACCGCGACGTAGTCGGCCACCGGCGCAACCTGCTCCAGCGAGCGCAGGTAGTCGTCCGTGGCTTCCTCGGTGGGCACCACCTTCGTCTTGCCGATCGAGACCCCCAGGGGAATGCCAGCGGCCATGTTGCCGCGCGCCACGCCGTGGCCCCGCAGTCGCTCGGCCAGCGCCGCGGCGCCCTCGTTGTTGAACCCCATCCGGTTGACGATCGCACCCGACGCCGGGCCACGGAACAGCCGCGGCCGCGGGTTGCCGGGCTGCGCCCGCGCCGTGACGGTGCCGAGCTCCGCGAAGCCGAAGCCCAACCGGGCCCAGGCGCGCGCGGCGATGCCGTCCTTGTCCAGCCCCGCGGCGAGCCCCACCCGGTTGGGGAACCGGATGCCGGCGATCGTCACGGGGTCGTGCTCGGTGGCGGCCCGGGTGGCGGGCAGCACCCCCAGCGCCTGGATCATCCGCTCGTGGATGACCTCCGGGTCGATCCGGAACAGCCCTCCCCGCACGGCCCGGTAGCCACCGCGGAGCAGCCGGGTCGTCGCACTCATGCTCGCCAGTCCTGCAACGACCGCACGTCGAGGGCGCCGGACTGTTTGGCCTCGATCCCCTGCGCAGCGGCCGCGAGGCCGGGCACGGTGGTGATCAGCGGCACGTCGGCGAGCACGGCCGCGGTGCGGATGTAGTAGCCATCCTCACGCGTGCTCTCCCCGGCGGTACCACCGTCGGGGGTGTTGAAGATCAGGTCGATGTCGCCGGCCTTGATGAGGTCGACGATGCTCCGCTCGTCGCTGCCCTCCACCCGCTCGGAGAGCTTCTTGACCTCTTCCACGGTGATGCCGTTGCGGCGCAGCACGGAGGCCGTGCCGCGGGTGGCGAGGATGCGGAAGCCCAGATCCAGGAAGCGGCGCAGCGGCCAGATCGCATGACGCTTGTCCCGGTCAGCGATCGAGACGAACACCGTGCCGGAGGTGGGCAGAGGCCCGCCCCCGCCGGCCTGTGACTTCGCGAAGGCCGTGCCGAAGTTGTCCGAGAGCCCCATCACCTCGCCGGTGGAGCGCATCTCCGGGCCCAGCAGCGTGTCGACGAACGCGGCGGTGCTGGTGCGGAACCGGTTGAACGGCATGACGGCCTCCTTGACCGCCACCGGCGCCCCGAGGAGCACGATCGCGCCGTCGCCCTCGGCGCGCAACCGCCCCTGCTGGCGGAGCTGGGCGACGGAGCTGCCCAGCATGATCAGCGCCGCGGCCTTGGCCAGCGCGGTGTCGGTGGCCTTCGACACGAACGGCACCGTGCGGGACG
>JAAYZP010000233.1 GCA_012514785.1 Propionibacterium sp.
CGGCGACCGTGACCTGTCCGGCGTGGATGGAACGGCCGATTCCGACGCCGCCACCGTGGTGGATGGACACCCAGGTGGCACCGGAGGAGGTGGAGGTCAGGGCGTTGAGCAGCGGCCAGTCGGCGATGGCGTCGGAGCCGTCGAGCATCGCCTCGGTCTCGCGGTACGGGGAAGCGACGGAACCGGAGTCCAGGTGGTCGCGGCCGATGACGATCGGAGCCTTGAGCTTGCCCTCTGCAACCAGCTCGTTGAAGCGGAGGCCGGCCTTGTGCCGCTCGCCGTATCCGAGCCAGCAGATGCGGGCGGGAAGGCCCTCGAACTCGACGAACTCGTCGGCGGCGTCGAGCCAGCGGTGGAGGTGCTCGTTGTCGGGGAAGAGTTCCTTGAGCGCCTCGTCGGTGACGCGGATGTCTTCCGGGTCGCCGGAGAGCGCCACCCAGCGGAAGGGGCCGAGGCCCTCGCAGAACAGGGGCCGGATGTAGGCGGGCACGAAGCCGGGGAACTCGAAGGCGCGCTCGTAGCCGCCCTTGCGGGCCTCGTCGCGGATGGAGTTGCCGTAGTCGAACACCTCAGCGCCTTCGTCCTGGAACTCCACCATGGCGCGCACGTGGGTGGCCATGGACTCGCGGGCCTTCGCGGTGAAGCCGGCGGGATCGCGCTCGGCCTCCGCGGCCCAGTCGTCGAGGCTGATCCCGACGGGCAGGTAGCTCAGCGGGTCGTGGGCGGAGGTCTGGTCGGTGACGACGTCGACGTGGATCTCACCCGCGCGGTGGCGGCGCAGCAGATCGGGGAACACCTCGGCGGCGTTGCCGACGACGCCGATCGACAGCGCGCGGCGCTCGGCCTTGGCGGCGTTGGCGCGGGCGACGGCGTCGTCGAGGTCGTCAGCGATCTCGTGGCAGTACCGCTTGGCGACGCGGCGCTCGAGGCGGCTGCGGTCGACGTCGACGACGATGACCACGCCCCCGTTGAGGGTGACGGCCAGCGGCTGCGCACCGCCCATGCCCCCGCAGCCGGCGGTGAGCGTGATGGTGCCGGCGAGCGTGCCGTCGGTGGATGGGAGCTTGCGGCCGACGGCGGCGAACGTCTCGTAGGTGCCCTGCAGGATGCCTTGTGTGGCGATGTAGATCCAGCTGCCGGCGGTCATCTGGCCGTACATCATGAGGCCCTCGGCCTCGAGCTCGCGGAAGTGCTCCCAGTTGGCCCAGTCGCCGACGAGGTTGGAGTTGGCGAGCAGCACGCGTGGGGCCCATTTGTTGGTGCGGACGACGCCGACGGGCTTGCCGGACTGCACGAGCAGCGTCTCGTCCTCCTCCAGGTCTTTGAGCACCTCGACGATGGCGTCGAGGGACTCCCAGTTGCGCGCGGCCCTGCCGGTGCCGCCGTAGACGACGAGGTCTTCGGGGCGTTCGGCCACCTCGGGGTCGAGGTTGTTCATGAGCATGCGCAGCGGGGCCTCCGTGGACCAGCTCTTGGCGGTCAGCTCGGTGCCGCGGGGGGCGCGGATGGTGCGGGGCATCGTCGTCTCCTTCGTCTCTGGCACCACCCCACCAGAATGAGGACGAGCCTTCCAGCGTTGGGGCTCCGCAGTGGCTCCCATCCCCTGAAACCCGTCCGGTATACCGGACACGCCCTCAGGTGTACGTAGCGGCGCATTGGGCCCTATGGCGTTCATAGTCGCCGCTATAAGCGGATCCGGCTATCATCATAGTCAAAGGAGGACCCTATGCATGGTTACCGTATCTCTGCCGAGATCACAGAATTCGGCGAGCATGTACGCGGCTGGCGTATGGTTCTGGGCCTCACGGCCCAGCAGGTCGCTGAGCGTGCCGGCATCACCCGCGACACCCTGCGCAAGATCGAGACCGGAAACTCAGGCGTCTCGTTTCACAACGTCGCCCAGGCTCTGCGCGCGATCGGCCAGCTCGACCAAGTCGTGGCATCCATCGATCCGCTGAACACGGACATCGGGAGGCTGCGCGCCGACAAACTCACGAAGAAGCGTGCACGATGACTACCGTCGACGTATTCCTCGACGATGCCGGGGCCACCCGCCTCGCGGGCGTGGCGCACTTCACGCGGAACCGCGGCCGAGTCTCCACCACATTCCTCTACGCTCCTGAATACCTCGTCGGGGATGGCATGAGCATCGA
>JAAYZP010000234.1 GCA_012514785.1 Propionibacterium sp.
ACGCCCGCCGTCGCGATCATCAAGCACGCCAACCCGTGCGGCATCGCCGTCGGCGACGACATCGCCGAGGCGCACCGTCGCGCGCACGAGTGCGACCCGGTCTCCGCCTTCGGCGGCGTGATCGCCACCAACCGTCCCGTCTCGCTCGCGATGGCCGAGCAGGTGGCCGAGATCTTCACCGAGGTCATCGTCGCGCCCGGCTACGAGCAGGGCGCGGTCGAGGCGCTCAGCGTCAAGAAGAACATCCGCATCCTCGTCGCGGAGGCGCCCTCGCGGGGGCAGCTCGCGGGCCGCGAGATCGACGGCGGACTGCTCCGCCAGCAGGTCGACGCCATCGACGCCGCCGGAGACGACCCCGCCAACTGGGAGCTCGCCTCCGGCGAAGCCGCCGACGATGCGACCCTCGCCGACCTCGCGTTCGCCTGGCGGGCGGTGCGCGCGGTGAAGTCCAACGCGATCCTGCTCGCCGCCGACGGCGCGTCCGTCGGCGTGGGCATGGGCCAGGTCAACCGCGTCGACTCCTGCCACCTCGCCGTCGACCGCGCCGGCGACCGCGCGAAGGGTGCCGTCGCCGCCTCCGACGCGTTCTTCCCGTTCGCCGACGGCGCGCAGGTGCTCATCGACGCCGGGGTGCGCGCCATCGTCCAGCCGGGCGGCTCCGTGCGCGACCAGGAGGTCGTCGACGCCGCCCGCGCGGCGGGCGTCACCATGTACTTCACCGGCACCCGACACTTCTTCCACTAGGAGAGCCATGACCGCGCAAGCCCTCGACGGAAAAGCCACCGCAGCCGCCATCAAGGCGGAGCTGTCCACCCGCGTCGCCGCGCTCGGCGAGCGCGGTATCGTGCCGGGGCTCGCGACGGTGCTCGTCGGCGACGATCCCGCCAGCCACAGCTACGTGCGGATGAAGCACCGCGACTGCGAGCAGGTGGGGATCCGCTCCATCCAGGTGGAGCTGCCCGCGGATGCGACGGCGGCGCAGCTGGAGGAGGCCATCGTCGGCCTCAACGAGGACGACGCCTGCACGGGCTTCATCGTGCAGCTGCCGATCCCGAAGCACCTCGACGAGAACTGGGCGCTGTCGCTCATGGACCCGGACAAGGACGCCGACGGGCTGCATCCCATCAACCTCGGTCGGCTCGTGCTCAACGAGCCCGCCACCCTGCCGTGCACCCCGAGGGGCATCGTCGAGCTGTTGCGGCGCCACGGCGTGGAGCTGAACGGCGCGGAGGTGGTCGTGGTGGGCCGCGGCATCACCGTCGGCCGGCCGCTGGGGCTGATCCTGACCCGCCGCAGCGAGAACGCGACGGTGACCCTCTGCCACACCGGCACCCGGGATCTGGCCGGGCACACGCGTCGGGCGGACGTCGTCGTCGCGGCCGCAGGCGTGCCGGGCATGATCACGGCCGACATGATCCGGGAGGGCGCGGTGTGCGTCGACGTCGGCGTGAGCCGGGTCGACGGCAAGACCACGGGCGACCTCGCCGCCGACGTGTGGGAGAAGGCTGCGTGGGTCACCCCGAACCCGGGCGGCGTGGGGCCCATGACGCGCGCCATGCTGCTCAGCAACGTCGTCGATCGGGCCGAACTGCTCCATGGCTGAGCCGCACCGCGAGCCGCCCATGCCGGACAAGCCCGACAAGCCGGCGGAGACGATGCCCAGCACGCTGTGGCCGCTGCTGGTGGTGCTGCTGATCATGGGCGGCGGCATCGTGTACGCGGTGTTCGAGCACTGGCGGCGCGCCCCGCTGATGGTGGGGGCGGCGATGTTCGTCGCGGGGATGTTCCGCCTGATCCTGCCGCGGGAGATCGCGGGGCTGCTGGTGGTGCGGCGGAAGTCGTTCGACGTGGCCGTGTACCTGCTGCTGGCAGTGGCGATCGTCGTCGTCGCGCTGGTGGTGCCGCCCGGACGCTGAGGCGGGCCGTCGTCGTCGGTGGGCCGGGAGTGGGTTCCCTTGGGCGGGCGGGTTACGATCATGTTCGTGCAGGACAACGACATCCTCGAAAATTCTGACCGCGGGGCCGACTCGTCGGACGCGCCCGTCATGGGCCCGACGCCGCGGGACCGCTACTTCCTCTTCGGCGAGATGCTGATCTTCGGGATCATCAGCCTGGTGGCCTCGTTCGTGCTCTCGTACGACGCGGTCGTGCTCGCGGCCGACCCCGACGCGATCCTCGGCTGTTCGATCAACGCGATGTTCGACTGCGCGGTGGTGGGCCGCAGTTGGCAGGCGTCCGTGCTCGGCTTCCCGAACGCCTTCCTGGGGCTGATCTCGGAGCCCGTGGTGATGACGATCGCCGTGCTGGGGCTCTCGAAGGTGCGGATGCCGCGCTGGTTCATGTTCACCGCCAACATCGTCTACCTGCTGGGCGTGACCTTCGCCTACTGGCTGCTGTGGCAGTCGACGGTGGAGATCGGCGCGCTGTGCCCCTGGTGCATCACGGTGACGGTCTCGACGACGTTCGTGTTCTACTCCATGACGTCGTGGAACATCCTGGAGGGCAACCTGTTCCTCTCGAAGTCCGCGCAGGAGAAGGCGTACCGCTTCGTGCGCGGCGGCTGGCTGACGATCATCCTGATCGGCTGGCTGGCGCTCGTCGTCGTCGCCGAGGTGGCGGCCTGGGTGCTGCCCGCTTTCGGGTGACCCGTTGGTGCAGCCCGCGGCTGTCACGCTAGAGTCGAACCGTACGTCGAACCCCTGTCTTGAGAGGACATCGAAGTGAGCACTGCTGCTCCCGTGAAGATCGCCGTGACCGGCGCCGCCGGCCAGATTTGCTACAGCCTGCTGTTCCGCATCGCCAGTGGTGCGCTGCTGGGGGACACCCCGGTCGAGCTCCGGCTCCTGGAGATCACGCCCGCGCTGAAGGCGCTGGAGGGTGTGGTCATGGAACTGGACGACTGCGCATTCCCTAACCTCGTCGGTATCGAGATCGGCGACGACCCGAGCAAGGTGTTCGAGGGCGCCAACATGGCGATGCTCGTCGGCGCCATGCCCCGCAAGGCCGGTATGGAGCGCGGCGACCTGCTCTCCGCCAACGGCGCCATCTTCACCGAGCAGGGCAAGGCGCTGAACGACGTCGCCGCTGACGACGTGAAGATCCTCGTCACCGGTAACCCCGCCAACACGAACGCGCTGATCGCCATGAGCAACGCGCCGGACATCCCGAACGAGCGCTTCAACGCGCTGACGCGTCTGGACCACAACCGCGCGCTGTCGCAGCTGTCGGCGAAGACGGGCCGCCCGGTCACGGACATCTCGCACATGACCATCTGGGGCAACCACTCCGCCACCCAGTACCCGGACCTGTTCAACACCCGCATCGACGGCAAGAGCGCGGCCGAGGTCGTGAACGACCAGGATTGGCTGGCGAACGACTTCATCCCCACCGTCGCCAAGCGCGGCGCGGCCATCATCGCGGCCCGAGGGCTGTCGTCGGCAGCGTCGGCCGCGAACGCGACGGTCGAGCACATGCGCGACTGGGCGCTAGGCACCCCCGAGGGTGACTGGACGTCGATGGCGGTGCCGTCCGACGGTTCCTACGGTGTGCCGGAGGGCCTCATCTCGTCGTTCCCGTGCACCGTGAAGGACGGGGAGTACGAGATCGTGCAGGGTCTGGAGATCAACGAGTTCTCGCGCGCGAAGATCGACGCCTCGGTCGCCGAGCTCGACGACGAGCGCCAGGCCGTGAAGGAACTCGGCCTGATCTGATCGACAACGAGGGAAGGGGCGGCGCTGCGGCGCCGCCCTTTCTTGTTGGTTGAGCCGGGCCGCGACGGAGGAGCTGCCCGTGGTCGAAACCACCCCGGACCTGCGCTGGGACTAATCCACCGCACGGTTGCGTGAGTTTCTG
>JAAYZP010000235.1 GCA_012514785.1 Propionibacterium sp.
AGTACCAGTCGTTCCACCGCTACGGCGTCAGCTTCGACTGGTCGCGCCGGTTCAACACCTCGGACCCCGAGTACTACCGCTGGACCCAGTGGCTCTTCACGAAGTTCCACGAGAAGGGCCTGGCCTACCGCAAGAAGTCGCCGGTCAACTGGTGCCCCGCCGACCAGACGGTGCTGGCCAACGAGCAGGTCGTCGACGGCGCCTGCGAGCGGTGCGGCGCCGAGGTCACCAAGCGCGACCTGACGCAGTGGTACTTCAAGACCACCCACTACGCCCAGGAGCTGCTGGACTCGCTAGACGACCTGGCCCCCACGTGGCCCAGCAAGGTCGTCAACGCCCAGCGCAACTGGATCGGTCGTTCCGAGGGAGCCCACGTCACATTCGACGTCGCCCTCGACTCCGGCGACGTCGAGCCGGTGACCGTCTTCACCACCCGCCCCGACACCCTGTGGGGCGCCACCTTCATGGTGGTCGCCGCCGACGCGAAGCTGGCCGCGGAGCTGGTCTCCGACGAGCAGCGACCGGCCCTGGACGACTACGTCGCCGCGGTCCGCAAGGCCTCCGACATCGATCGCCTGGCCACCGACCGACCCAAGACCGGCGTCTTCCTCGGCATCCACGCCACCAATCCGGTCACCGGCGAGCAGATCCCCGTGTGGGCCTCCGACTACGTGCTGGCCGACTACGGCACCGGCGCCATCATGGCCGTGCCCGCACACGACCAGCGCGACCTCGACTTCGCCCTCAAGTTCGGCCTGCCGGTGCGGACCGTCATCGACGTCGACGGCACCGACCCGGCCGAGACCGGCGTCGCCACCGACGGCGACGGCGCCTACCAGAACTCCGCGCTGTTGGACGGACTCACCGACACGGCCGCAGGCGTCGCCCGCATCACGGAGAAGCTCGAAGCCGACGGCACCGGCCAGGGGGCCGTGCAGTACCGCCTGCGCGACTGGCTGCTGTCCCGGCAGCGGTTCTGGGGCTGCCCGATCCCGATCGTGCACTGCCCGACCTGCGGTGAGGTCCCCGTCCCCGACGACCAGCTCCCCGTCGAGCTGCCGGACCTGCGCGGCGACCAGCTCGCGCCCAAGGGCACCTCGCCGCTGGCGGCAGCCACCGACTGGGTCGCCACCAGCTGCCCGCAGTGCGGCGGCGATGCGCAGCGCGACACCGACACGATGGACACGTTCGTGGACTCGTCGTGGTACTTCTTCCGCTACTGCTCGCCGGGCTACGAGGACGGCCCGTTCGATCCCGCCGACGTCGCCCGCTGGATGCCGGTGGCGCAGTACGTCGGCGGCGTCGAACACGCCATCCTGCACCTGCTCTACATGCGCTTCTTCTCGAAGGTGCTGTTCGACATGGGCATGGTGGACTTCACGGAGCCGATGCTGAAGCTGCTCAACCAGGGCCAGGTGATCAACCAGGGCAAGGCGATGAGCAAGTCGCTCGGCAACGGCGTCGACCTCGGCGAGCAGATCGACAACTACGGCGTCGACGCGGTGCGCCTCACGATGGTTTTCGCCGGCCCGCCGGAGGACGACATCGACTGGGCCAACCTGTCGCCGTCGAGCTCGCTCAGGTTCCTGCAGCGCGCCCACCGGCTCGCGGCCGACGTCACCAGCGAACCCGGCGTCGGCTACGACGCCGGTGACAAGGCGCTGCGCAAGATCACGCACCAGATGATCGCCGAGACCTCCATGCTGTTCGAGGACGGCCGGTTCAACGTCGGCGTCGCGCGCACCATGGAGCTCGTCAATGCCACCCGCAAGGCGATCGACTCGGGCCCCGGCCCCGCCGATCCCGCCGTGCGTGAGGCCGCGGAGTTCATCGCGCAGGCGCTCTCGCTCGTCGCCCCGTACGTCGCCGAGGAGATGTGGGAGATCCTGGGCGGGGCACCGTCGGTGGCCAACAGCCGCTGGCCCGAATCCGACCCGGCGCTCGCTGCCGAGGACACCGTGACCATGGTGGTGCAGATCCAGGGCAAGATCCGGGCCAAGCTCGAGGTGTCCACCGACGTCACCGAGGAAGCCGCGCTGGCGCTGGCCATGGCCGACGCCGGCGTCCAGCGCAGTCTCGACGGCAGGGAGATCGTCAAGGTGATCGCCAGGCTGCCGAAGATGCTGAGCCTCGTTCCCGGCAAGTAACGGGGGATAACTCTCGAAAACTCGCGAGAGTTATCCACAGATCGTCGAAACGGTGCACGCGGAGGCCGTCTCGCGCCCATCACTGGTACATGAGGTACCGACATGATGCGGACGCGGCACAGCTGGCTCGCGCCCGCCTCGCCTACGTGAGCGCCGGGCACCGCCCGCTCACGGCACCGCGTCGAGCGCTCCCACGGCCCGACGACGACGGTGCCGACGAAGTCGTCCCCGAGGAGATCCCCGCGCCATCCGGGGCGCCGCCGCCGGCCCCGGCCCCGACGGCGAAGCTCCCGGCGCCGTTCACCCGCACCCACCTGATCGCAATCGGCGTGGTGCTGCTAGTCGTCGCGGTCGCCCTCGGCATCACCTGGACCCGCGCGTCGGCCGAGGTGATCCCGACGGTGCCCGTCGTCGAGTCCGAGGCGCCGGTCGTGGAGGAGCCGGTCGCGCCGCCCGAATCCGAGGTTCCGATCTCCATCCGGGTGCACGTGCTGGGCAGCGTGGCCGCGCCCGGCGTGGTCATGCTGGACGGTGGGGCCATCGTCGCCGACGCCATCGCGGCCGCCGGCGGGCTGAGCGCCGACGCCGTGCCGGGCGACCTCAACCTCGCCTCGGCGGTGACCGACGGCATGCAGATCAAGGTGGGGTCCGCCCAGGTGGACAGCCACGTCGAAGGCGCACCTCCTCCGGGACCCGCGGGCGGCGGCGGAGGCGGGGACGCGGTGAAGATCAACCTCAACACCGCCAGCGCCGTACAGCTCGAGGAACTGCCCGGCGTGGGCCCCGTGATGGCGGCGGCCATCGTCGCCTGGCGGGACCAGCACGGCACGTTCACGTCGGTCTCCGAGCTGCAGGAGATCAGTGGCATCGGGCCCAAGACGTTCCAGAAGCTCGAGCCGCTGGTCACGGTGTGAAACTGCACGACTGGCGGCTGTTGCCCATCGCCGTCGGCACCTGGACGGGTGCCGTCGCCGGCACGTCGGGGCGCCCGTGGGTGGCGGTGCTGTGCGCGGCGGTGGCGCTGCTGGTGGCGGCGGGGCTGTGGCGACGCACGCGCTGGATCGCGCTCGGACTCGTCGCCTGCGCGCTGCTGGCCGCCCTCTCCGGACTGCTAGCCCACCAGCGCGCGACGTCGACGCTCGCGGCCCTGGCGGAGGATCGCGCGATCGTGCAGGTCGAGTTCCAGGTAGTCTCCGAGCCGCGCCCGACGAGCCCCAACCCGCCCATGCCACCGTCGGCGACGGCGATGGCCGAGGTGACGTGGGTGGAGGGCCGCGGCGAGCGGGTCCGCCAGCGGCTCCCTGTGGTCATGAGCGCCAGCGGCGAGCTGGGCGATGCCTTCCTGGGACTCCGCCCGGGCGGTCGGTACCTCGCGGACGCCCGGCTGGCGCCGGCGGAACCCGGCGACAGCATCGTCGCGTTCGTGCGCGTCCGGGAGTTGGGTGGCCAGACGGCCCGCCCAGGCCCGCTCCAGGCTGCAGCGGCCGCGCTCCGCGACGGGCTGCGTCGATCCGTGGCGCACTCACCGCCGCTGCAGCGGGCGCTGGTGCCGTCGCTGGTGGTGGGGGACACGACGCGGGTCGACGACGCCATGGCCGACGACTTCCGCGACACCGGCCTCACGCATCTGATGGCCGTCTCCGGCGCCAACCTCGCGCTCATGCTCGGCGTGATCCTCGCGTTCCTGCGGCTGACGGGGGTGCGGGGCTGGACGGTGCGCCTCGTCGCGGTGGGCGGCGTCGGCATGTTCGTGATCATCTGCGGCCCCGAGCCGTCCGTGCAGCGCGCCGCCGTGATGGGTCTGGTTTCGCTGGTCGCCACGGGCGTGGGGAAGGGTCGGCGCAGCGTGCGGGCGCTGAGCGTCGCCATCACCACCCTGATGGCCATGGACCCGTGGCTCTGCCGCGCCCCCGGTTTCTGGCTGTCGGTGGCGGCCTGCTTCGGCATCGTCGTCCTCGGCCCGATCTGGATCCAGGCGCTCACCCGCTGGGCGCCCCGATGGCTCGCGGAGGCACTGGCCATCCCGCTGTCGGCCCAGCTGGCCACCCAGCCCATCGTCACCTGGCTGAGCGGCGAGGTGTCGCTCGTCGGGGTCATCGCCAACGTGCTCGCCGGCCCATTCGTCGGCCCGACGACGGTGCTGGGGTTCGCGGCCGCGTGCCTGTTCGTGCTGCCGTGGGTGAGCGTCGTGCTGGGTTGGGCGGCGGGCTGGGCCTCGCAGCCGATCCTCTGGATCGCGCAGTGGGGTGCGGCACTACCCGCATCGACGATCAACTGGCAGCAGGGCCCGATCGGGATCGTCCTGCTCGCGGGGTTGTGCATCGCGCTGGTGCCGTTGCTCACCCCCGTGCTGCGGCGGGCCTGGGCCAGCGCACTCCTGCTGGTGGCGCTGATCCTCTCGACGGCGATCCGCCCGTCTGCGCCGGGCTGGCCCGGCGACTGGTCGGTCGCGTTCTGCGACGTCGGACAGGGCGACGCGACGGTGCTGCGCGCGGACAGCACCACTGCGGTCCTCGTGGACGTGGGTCCCGAGCCCGAGCCGGTGCTCGACTGCCTGCGCGGCCTCGGCGTGCGCAGCCTGGCGATGGTGGTCCTCACGCACTACCACGCCGACCACGTCGGGGGCTTCGCCGGCGTGGCCGCACGCTACGAGCCGGAGCTGGTGCTCGTGAGCCCGCTCGCGTCCCCCGAGGCGGCCGCGCGCGCTGTGGAGGAGGCGGTCGGTGCCGACGCGATCCGCGGCGCACGGCCGGGCGAGCGGCTCACCGTCGGGGACGTGACCTGGTCCACGATCTCCGCGTGGCAGCCCACCGCCCCGGTCACCGACGACGGCCAGGGCGAGTCCGCGGTGGAGAACGACGCGTCGATCGTCGGTGTCGCGGAAGTGGGCGAGCTCACGGTGATGCTGGCCGGCGACGTCGAGCCGGGCGGGCAGCGCCATGCGATGAGAGAGGCCCGACGCCTCGGGATCGACATCGCTGCCGACGTGCTGAAGTTGCCGCACCATGGCTCGTCGCGCCAGGATTCGGATTTCTTCGCCGCCACAGGAGCGCACCTGGCCGTGGCGAGCTCGGCGGAGGGCAACGCCTACGGACACCCCGCCCCGAGCGCGCTGGAGCTGGCCCGCTCGCATGGGATGGTGATCGCGCGCACCGACGAGGAGGGCTCCGTGGCCGTGGGCCTGCACGACGACGCGCTCGTGGTGCGTCGCTCGGGCAAGTAGGAGCAGGGGTCCCGGGCGCACAACTTCACAACGAGCCACGTGTTCTGTCAGCAAAGGATTTCTGCTTGCGGTTGGACCAACGAGTGGCGAATCCTGAAGTTTCGCGCAGAGCATTGTTGATTCTTGTCGCTCGACGTAGCGTGGGGGCAGGCCATTCCACAGCAACGCCGCGATTGAGGATGATGTGCATGCGTAACAACAGCGTCAGAGCAGGGCTGGTCGGGACGCTCGCCGTGGTCATGAGCGCGTGTAGCTCCAGTGGCTCTCTCCACACATTCCAGATCCCGGATTCGCACACCGACCTCGGGCATCAGGTGAGCCTTTCGCGCAGCGACGACGGATGCATCGAGGCGGCGCTCTCGGACGGGGCCGTCGTCCCCGCCGCGTTCCCCGAAGGCACCACCGCCGATGGCAGCGGTGTCACGCTGCCCGACGGCCGGGAGATCCCGTTCGACGCCGAAACGACCGTCGGCGGTGTCCTGACCGACATCGACCACGCGACGTCCGAGATGGCGCTCTCGGTGCAGGCCGAGTGCGAAGCCGGGGACCCCTACTTCCTCCTGTGGTGATCCCGTCTGCCGTGCCGGGCTGTGGCAAGCTGGGGCGGTGAGTGTTTTCGGTAGCGCATTGTTGGTCACGGGCACGGAATCGCTGTTGGCCGAGCGCGCCGTCGCGGAACGCAAGGCCGCGGCACTGAAGGAGCAGCCCGACGCCGACGTCAACACGATCACCGCCGACGAGCTGGGCGAGTCCATGCTCAGCGAGGTCGTCGGCGGGTCCCTGTTCTCCAGCCAGATCGTCGCGGTCATCGAGGACGTCGGCGCCTGCCCTCACGAGGTGGTGGACCAGCTGATCGGCGTCGCGAAGGACCCGGGCCCTGACCTGTGCCTGATCCTCGTCCACGGGGGCGGCAACAAGGGCAAGGGGCTCATCGACAAGCTGAAGAAGGCCAAGATCGAGACGATCCCGGTCGCGGCCGTGAAGCCGTGGGAGGTCTCCAAGTTCGTCACAGCGGAGGTCCGACGCCACCGGCTGCGGATCGCGCCCGACGCCGCCCAGTCGCTCGTCGACGCCGTGGGCGCCGACCTGCGGGCCATCGTCGGCGCGGTGTCCCAGCTCGCCGGCGACGTGGACGGCGACGAGATCGACGAGCCGCTGATCCGCCGCTACTTCGCCGGGCGCGCGGAGGTGACGAGCTTCAACGTCGCTGACGCCGTGATGGCGGGCAGCCCCTCGGTGGCGCTCGAGCGGCTCCGCTGGGCGCTCAGCACCGGCGCGCCGCACGTGCTGGTGACCTCCGCGCTGGCCAACAACTTCCGCGCGATGGGCAAGTACCTCGACGCCCGCAACTCGCGGCTCTCCGACGGCGACCTCGCCAAGCGGCTCGGCGTGCCGTACTTCAAGGTCAAGGACTACGCCAAGAACTCCCGGCTGTGGTCCACCGGCGGTGTGGCGCGGGCGATCCGGCTGATCACGCAAGCCGACGCCGACGTCAAGGGCGCGGCGACGGACCCGGACTACGCGCTGGAGGCGATGGTGCTCGGCGTCCTCGAGCAGCGCGACGGCCGCCGCTAGGGGCACCCAACGGAACAGCAAACAGCGCCCCGACCACCGAGTATGTCAAGGGGCGCTGAGCGCTGAAGAGTGGGGTGTTACTTGGCCAGTGCAGCGGCGCCCGTGGAGAGCGCGGACTTGCGGTTGGCGGCCTGGTTGCTGTGGATGACGCCCTTCGAGACGGCGATATCCAGGTGGCGGTTGGCGACCTTGGTGAGTTCGGCGGCCTTCTCAGCATCACCTTCGACGATGGCGGCGCGAGCGTTGCGGACGTGGGTGCGCAGCTGGGACTTGACAGCCTTGTTGCGCAGACGGGAGACCTCGTTGGTCTTGTTACGCTTCTGCTGAGACTTGATGTTGGCCACGAAGGCTCCTTGTTCACTCGGGTTTCACGTCTTCTGGACGCGACGGTCCACTGTACACTGAACAGCTGGAGGGCCCCAAATCGCTGTGACTCGCTAACGAGCACGCGAAATGAAATGATGACCCTTTGAATCCCCACGTTCGAACTTCGAGGAAGTGCATGACCCTACCCGGTAGGACCGACCCGGCGATCATCCGCAACTTTTGCATCATCGCGCACATCGATCACGGCAAGTCGACGCTGGCCGATCGCATGCTGCAACTCACCGACGTCGTGGACGACCGTACGATGCGGGCGCAGTACCTCGACCGGATGGACATCGAGCGCGAGCGGGGCATCACGATCAAGTCGCAGGCGGTCCGCATGCCGTGGACGGCTGACGGGCAGACGCACATCCTCAACATGATCGACACGCCGGGCCACGTCGACTTCACCTACGAGGTGTCGCGGTCCCTGCAAGCGTGCGAGGGCGCCATCCTCCTGGTCGACGCGGCGCAGGGCATCGAGGCC
>JAAYZP010000236.1 GCA_012514785.1 Propionibacterium sp.
ATGCCGAGGTGCGTGTGCAGGATGTCCGCCCCGGCGGGTTGCCGGAGCCGCCAGAAGAGGTGCTTGCCCCACGGCCACACGGCTTCGACGACGGCGCCGGTGGCGTCGGTGGTGGCAAGCGTCGGGGTGCGCGCGTCCCAGCCGGTGATCCTCCGGCCCTCGAGCGGCCGGAGGCGGGTCGCGAGCTGGTGGACGGTGTCGCCCTCAGGCATAGCGGCCCTCGAAGATGACGCCGCGCGGGGTGTTGCGTGCGCCGGCGGCGAGCAGCGCGTCGACGTCGGCGCCGCGGGAGGCGGGCTCGCCGTCGATCGTGTCGATGCGGATGCGGCCCGCGCGCCGAGTGTTCACGGCCTCGGCCAGCGCCTGACCGACCAGACCGACGCGCACCTCGCGGGAGCCACCGGCCGCGGAGTCGAAGGTCGTCAGCGTCCGGCCGCCACGGGTGAGGTGGGCGAGGCAGACGCCGTCGGCGAGCACCACGAGGGCTCCCACCGCACGGCTGACGCGCGCGCTCGGGTGCTCGGGCCAGTCGATGACGCTGCCGTACGGGTTGGCGGGGTCGAGCGCGCTCAGCACCACCGGCCGCGGGGCCCGCTCGCCGGAGGGCCAGGCGGTGTCGTCGGGGTGGTCGGCGAAGCTGCGGATGTGGTCGATGGTGGCGGAGGTGGCGAACTGCGACGCACCGAGCCCCTCGACGACGTAGCCACGCGCCACCTTGCCGGCCTGCTCCAGCTCCGCCATGAGTCGGTAGGCGCCGGCGAACCCGCCCTCGGGCGCCTCGGCCACGACCGCGCCCCGGGTGACGACCCCGTAGCGCTCGAGCCATGCTGAGACGCGGGCCAACGCCTCCTCCGCGGGCTCCGGGCGGCGGTCGTCGACGCGGTACCAGCGCCCCGCCACGGCCGGTGGCGCGCCGTCGGCCGAGGGCCGGCCGAGGAGCGCCCGACCCGGGCGGGGCAGCCGGGCGTGGGAGCGAGGCTGGGATCGCCGCTGCGGATGGGCCGGGCGCGCCGGTCCGCTCAGCCGGGCGCGGATCGGCGCCATCGAGGCGGGTGCGATCACGCCCTCCTCGGCCGCCCTCCACCACAGCTCGACCAGCTCGGCGTCGGGCTTCACCCGGCCCGACGACGCCTCCCGCGCGGAGCGCACCCCGGCGAACAACCCGCCCGACGCCGCCACCTCGTCGCCCAGCGCCGAGAGGTCTGGGGCGGCGGTGGGGGCGGGGGCGAGGAGGTCGAGGTCGGCCGTCGGGACCAGGGCGACGAGCGGATCCGCCGACCCGATCGAGCCCCGCAGCCGGACCACCACCTCGCCCTCGGCCAACAGGGTGTCGAGGTGGGAGGGGAGGTAGCCGGTCAGGCGCGACGGCAGGATCTGCGTCTCCCACGCGCTGGCGGGCAGCGCCGCGCCCGCGAGTCGTTGCAGCACCGCGAGCACCTCGTCGGGACTCGACTCGGGCCGCTCGTCGACGCCGTGCCAGGAGGCGAGGAAGCGGGCGAACCCGGTGGGGGCGACGGGCTGGATCTGCGCGCGGGCGGCCGCGAGGCAGCGGGTGCGGATGCGGCGCAGCACGTCCGGGTCCGAGTACTCCGGCGCGCTGCGGCCGGGCGTGAAGTGGCCGGTGAGGAGGCGTTTGGCGGCGACCTCGCGGGTGAGCACGAGCTCGGCAGTCGCCCTGCCGATCCGGAATGCGTCGGCCACCTGCTCCGCAGTGAAGGGCGCGTGCGTGCGGGCGTAGCGCATGACGAGCTGGGTGAGCGGGTCGCGCCCGCCGTCCTCGGGTGCGGTTGCGGGGGCGCCCGGTGGGACGGGGATGCCCAGCGCATCGCGCAGGAGGCCGACGTCGCCGGGCGCGACGAGGTGGGGCCGGCCGCCCAGCTGCACGGTGAACCCGCGGCTTCCCAGCTCGGTGAGTGCCGCGTCGAGGCCATCGGCCAGCTCGCCGGTGACCCGCTCCGGCAGCCCGTCCAGCGGGACCGGCCCGAGGATGCGCGGCAGGTCCGCGAGCGAGTCGCTGTCGCGGGCCCGGCGCTCCGGGTGGGTGTGCTGGAGCTCGGACTCGACGTCGCGGATGACGTCGAGGTCGAGCAGCTCGCGCAGGTCGACGGTGCCGAGCACGGACGCGAGTAGAGCCGGGTCCATGGACAGGGTGGCCGCGCGGCGCTCCGCCAGCGGGGTGTCGCCCTCGTACATGAACTCGCCGGTGTAGCGGAACAGCATCGTCGCCGCGAACGGGCTGGGCGAGGGCGTGGCCACCTCCACCAGCCGGATCGTGCCGCGCTGCAACTGGCGCAGCACGTCGACGAGCCCCGGCAGGTCGTAGACGTCCTGCAGCACCTCGCGCACGGTCTCGATGATGATGGGGAAGCGCGGGTGGTGCCTCGCCACCTCGAGCAGCTGGGCCGAGCGCTGCCGCTGCTGCCACAGCGGGCTGCGACGCCCCGGCTCCCGGCCGGGCAGCAGGAGCGCGCGGGCCGCGCACTCCCTGAACCGCGAGGCGAACAGCGCGGTGCCGCCCACCTCGGCGGTGACGATCTCGCCGACCTCGTCGGGCTCCGGCAGCAGGTGCTCGGTGATGTGCTCGGCGGCCTCGCTGTCGGGCAGGCGCCAGATGATGCCGTCGTCGGAGGCCGTCGGCACGACGTCGATGCCGGTGGCCGCCTGCAGGGAGGCGCCGATGGCGAGCGCCCACGGCGCGAGCACGGAGCGCCCCAGCGGGCTGTGCAGCACGAAGCGCCAGTCGCCCACCTCGTCGCGGAACCGCTCGAGCACGATCGTCGACTCGTCCGGCACCTGCCCCGTCGATTCGCGCTGCTCCCCGAGGTAATCGCGGATGTTCTGCCGTGTGGAGGCGTCGAGCTCGTCGACGTCGAGGCGGCCCGGGTCCCGCAGCGCCTCGCGGTGGAAGCGGCCGATCGCGCGCCCGAGCTCCGCCGGCCGCGACTCCTGGTCGCCGCGCCAGAACGGCAGCCTGCCCGTGTGCCCCGGGGCGGGGACGACGAGCACCTGCTCGCGGGTGATCTCCACGACCCGCCACGACGAGGCACCCAGCGTGATGACGTCGCCGGGCCTCGACTCGTAGACCATCTCCTCGTCCAGCTCGCCCACGCGACGGCCGGGCCCCTCCTCGCCGGCGAGGAACACGCCGAACAGGCCGCGGTCGGGGATGGTGCCGCCGGAGGTCACCGCCACCCGCAGCGCGCCGGGGCGGGCGACGAGGCGCCCGCCGTCGTCGACGAGCCGTGCGCGGAGATCGCCGAAGTCGGCGCTCGGGTAGGCGCCGGTCAGCAGCTCCACCACCGCGTCGAACGGCTCCCGCTCCAGCGACGCGTACGGCATGGCGCGGCGCACCGTGGCGAACCACTCGTCGACGTCGAGGCCCGACTCGTCGGCGGCGACGGCGGCCGCCACGGTCTGCTGGGCGAGCACGTCGAGCGGGGAACCGGGGAGGCGGATCTCCTCGATCCCGCCGGCGAGCATGCGCTCCGTGGCGACGGCCGAGGGCACGAGGTCGCCGCGGTGCAGGGGGTGGACGGTGCCGTGCGACGTGGCCCCGACGTCGTGGCCGGCGCGGCCGATGCGCTGCAGTGCGCTCGCCACCGACGGCGGGGCGGAGACCTGGATCACCCGGTCCACCGCTCCCATGTCGATGCCGAGCTCCAGCGAACTCGTCGCCACGACGCAGCGGAGCGCCCCGGACTTCAGCCCCTCCTCGATCTCGGCGCGCGCCTCCTTGCTGACGGAGCCGTGGTGCGCGCGGGCGATCACCGCGGGGGCCGCGCCCACCTCGTCGGATGCGGCCATCACCTGCGCCGGCGGCCGGCGCGACGGCGCGGCGAGGGACTCCGGGTCGTGCTGCTCGGCCCACAGCTCGTTGAGGCGCGCGCTCAGCCGCTCGGCGGTGCGGCGCGAGTTGGTGAACACCAGCGTGGAGCGGCCAGCCATCACCGACTCGTAGATGTCCTGCTCGACGTGCGGCCACAGCGACTCCGTTGCCTCGGTCGGCGGGTCGAGCAGCGGGTCGCGCGTGGACGAACCCGGCGGCGGCCCGGGCCGGGTGATGTCGTCCACCGGCAGGCGCACGGCGACATCCCAGCGCTTGTCAGCCGGCGGGGCCACGATCTCGACGGCGCGGTCGCCGCCCAGGAACGCGGCCACGCGGTCGACGGGACGCACCGTCGCCGATAGCGCCACGCGCTGCACGTCGCGCCCGGCCAGCGCGTCGAGGCGTTCGAGGCTGAGCGCCAGGTGGGAGCCGCGCTTGGTGCCGGCCAGGGCGTGGATCTCGTCGACGATGACGGTCTCGACGTCCATGAGCGTGGAGCGCGCCCGTGAGGTGAGCATCAGGTACAAGGACTCGGGGGTGGTGATCAGGATGTCCGGCGGGCGGCGCACGAGCGCGGCGCGTTCCCGCGGCGGGGTGTCGCCGGAGCGGACGCCGACGCTGACCTCCGGCACGGTGAGCCCCAGCTGTTCGGCGGTGCGGCGGATGCCCACGAGCGGTGCGCGGAGGTTGCGTTCGACGTCGACCCCGAGGGCCTTGAGCGGTGAGATGTAGAGCACTCGGGTGCCGACGTCGTCGGGCCGGGGCGTGGCTGTGAGTCGGTCGATCGCGTGGAAGAAGGCGGCGAGGGTCTTGCCGGAGCCCGTCGGGGCCACGACGAGCGCGTGCTGCCCGCGCGCGATCGCGTCCCAGGCCTGCGCCTGCGCCGGGGTGGGCGCGTGGAAGACGTCCGCGAACCAGGAACGGGCCGGCTCGGAGAAGCGGGCCAGCGCGTCGTGGTTGTTCACCGTCATGGACGCAAGTGTGCCAAACAGCACCGACTACGCGTCGGCCCCACCGGCGGTGGATTCGCGGACCTCGAGCGTCCAGGGGATCACGACGTCCTCCACCCCGCCCGGTTCGCGCTCGATCAGGCGCTTCAGCAGGCGGAGTACCTCGTCGACCAGCAGCCGCATGTCGGGGCGCACCGTCGTCAGCCTGGGCGTGGAGTAGCGGCCCTCGGCGATGTCGTCGAAGCCGGCCACGGCGACGTCGTCGGGCACCCGCACGCCGGCATCCGCTGCGGCGCGCATGGCGCCGATGGCGAGGAGGTCGTTGAAGCAGAACACGGCGTCGGGCGGCTCGGGGAGTGCGAGGAGCTGGCGCATGCCGTCGTAGCCGGCGCTGCGCTCGTAATTCGGGACCCCGACGACGAGGCTCTCGTCCACCGCGACCCCGGCCCGCTCCAGCGCGGCGAGGTAGCCGTCGAGCCGCACGGAGGCGGTGCCCTGCGCGGACTCGCGCCCGATCGCGGCGATGCGCCGCCGCCCGAGGGAGAGCAGGTGCTCGACGACGGCCTCGGCCGCGGAGACGGAGTCGACTGCAACGTGGTCGTAGCCGTCCGGGATGGCGCGCTCGCCGAGGAGCACCATCGGCACGCGGCTGCGTCGGGCCGCGATCTCGTCGGCGGTGAGGGTCAGGGGGGAGAACACGACGGCGTCGATCATGTGCGACTGCACGCCGGCGAGCACCTGGCGTTCGGCAGCGAGGTCGGCGCCCGTGATGTCGAGCAGCGGGATGAAGCCGCGCTCGGTGGCGGCGGCGGAGAAGAGGCTGGCGAGCTCGGAGAAGTAGGGGGAGTCGAGGTGGGGGAGCGCGAGGGCGAGGAAGCCGCTGCGCCCGTACTTCAGCTGCCGGGCCGAGAGATTGGGGCGGTAGCCGAGTTCGTCGATGGCGCGCTGCACCTTCCCGCGGGTGGCGGGGGTGATGTGCGCGTAGTCGTTGACGACGTTGGAGACGGTCTTCACTGAGACGCCCGCCCGCTCGGCGACGTCGCGCAGTGTCACAGCCATGGCGCTCATCGTATCGAAGCGGTAACGGATTGAGGTTAACCGTTGTAAATGGACCCGGAACGTGTTTTACTCCCGTTGTAAAGAGTGGGGCGCGGTGGCCCCGCTCGCAACTCGGGGGAGTGTCCATGGCCGGTCACATTCGCATCGATCCCGCGTTCGTCGTGGGCGAGGTCA
>JAAYZP010000237.1 GCA_012514785.1 Propionibacterium sp.
CCACCGGCGGCTCCGAGTACTTCTCCGGCCCCACCATCAAGGACCAGGTCACGGGCGCCGTCGGCTTCGCCGCCTTCGCGCAGGAAGTCGCCAAGAACTACCCCATCAACGTCGCACTCCACACGGACCACTGCCCCAAGGAGAAGCTCGACACGTACGTCAAGCCGCTCATCGCGATCTCGCAGGAGCGCGTGGACGCCGGCGGGCTGCCACTGTTCCAGTCGCACATGTGGGACGGTTCGGCCGTGCCGCTGGAGGAGAACCTCCAGATCGCCGAGGAGCTGCTGGCCCTCACCTCGGCCGCCAACATCATCCTCGAGATCGAGGTCGGTGTCGTCGGTGGTGAAGAGGACGGCGTCATGGCCGAGATCAACGAGAAGCTGTACACCACCGTCGAGGACGGTATGGCCACCATCGAGGCTCTGGGCCTGGGCGAGAAGGGCCGCTACATGACGGCGCTCACCTTCGGCAACGTGCACGGCGTGTACAAGCCCGGTTCGGTCAAGCTGCGCCCGGCGATCCTCAAGGAGATCCAGGACGCGGTCGGCAAGAAGTACGGCGTCGAGAAGCCGTTCGATCTGGTCTTCCACGGCGGCTCCGGCTCGAGCGAGCAGGAGATCTCGGACGCGGTCGACTACGGCGTGATCAAGATGAACGTCGACACCGACACGCAGTACGCGTTCACGCGTCCGGTCGTCGAGCACATGTTCAAGAACTACGACGGTGTGCTCAAGATCGACGGCGACGTCGGCAACAAGAAGATGTACGACCCGCGCTCGTGGGGCAAGCTGGCCGAGGCCGGCATGGCCCAGCGCATCGTCGAGGCCTGCCGGAACCTGCGTTCGGCTGGCACGACGTTGGGTAAGTAACCCGCTTCGCGCCGGTCGGTTGGCCCGCGCAAGACAAGGGCGCCTGGCTCACATGCCAGGCGCCCTTGTGTTTCACCTGGCGAGCCGCCCTGTCGCTCGTGCGCGTTCTGCAGTGGACTTGGCCACCGAACTGAGCCTGTTGCCAAATGGCATCGGGGCCTTGGGCGCGATGGTTCACGACCCTTCGAGACGCTCCTTCGTCGCTGCCTTCGTCGCGGCGCTGGCGCGCCTTGCTCAGGCCGACGCCTCAGGGATCGTGACGAGGAGTTTTACGGTCCCTGAGGTGCGGAGCGAAGCGGAGCCTCGAAGGGCCGTCCTCGGTGATTCGCTATTTGGCAACAGGCTCAGTTCGGTGGCTAAGTCTCCGGCACGACGTCGTCGGAGTCGCGCTGCGCTCGCGCGAGGGCGTGCTGGATGTCCTTCGTCTGCTCGTACAACTCCCGGTAGTGCCCATATCCGACGGCGTACGCCTCGTGGGCCCGGGGCTCGACCACCTCGCGAGCAGGATTCCACTCTCGGATGCTGATCGACGGGTCGAGCAGGCGGGCGGCAAGGAACGCGTCGCCGTAGGCCGCTCCCACCGACTTCTCGGTGATCACCTGCGGCAGGCCGGTGGCGTCGGAGACGATCTGCGGCCACAGCGCGCTCTGCGTCCCCCCGCCGACGGCGACGATCCGGTCGATGGGCACGCCGGCGTCGCGGTAGGTCTCGATGTTGTGCCTGACTCCGTAGGCCGTCGCCTCGAGCGCGGCGCGGTACAGATCCCCGCGGGTGTGGCCGATCGTCAGCCCCGTGATGGTGCCGCGCGCGAACGGGTCCTGGATCGGGGTACGTTCGCCCTCGAAGTAGGGGAGCATCAGCAGACCGCGCGCGCCGGGCCGGGATGCGGCGGCCTCGTCGACCAGCGTCGCGAAGTCCGGGTTGCCGAACAGCTCCCTCAGCCACGACGTGATCGCGCCCGAGGTGGCCATGCCGCCGGCCATGTTCCACTGCCCCTCCCTGAGCCCCGTGGTGCCCCACATGCTCGGGTGCTGCACGCGATGGTCGGTGTTGCCGACGAAGAACATCGTCGTGCCGTACATCAGCATCAGGTCGCCGTGCTCGACCGCGCCGACGGAGAGTCCCTCGGCCCAGGCGTCGATCGTCCCCACCGCGACGGGTGTGCCCTCACGCAGCCCGGCGGCGTCGGCCCCGGCGGCGTGCACCACGCCGGCCTGATCCCCGGCCCATGCCAGGCGGGGGAGCTCGATACCGGGGGCGACGACCTCGGCCCAGTCCCGCGCCCACTCCTGGCTGGCGGCGTCGTACAGCGGGGTCGACTGGCTCGCCGACTGCCGGTCGAGCACGTACTCGCCGGTGAGCCGGGCGACGATGAGACTCGCCGGCATGTGGAAGCGACGCGAGCGCTCGTAGGCCTCGGGCCGATGGGCGGCGAACCAGCGGAACTTCGGGCCGGCGGACTGGTTCGAGAGGTAGGAGTCGCTGCGTTCGTAGATCGCATCGGCGCCCAGTTCCGCGTTGAGCGCGGCGATCTGGGCAGTGGCGCGGGTGTCGACGCCGTACAGGGCGGACGGCGTCGTCGGGTGGTTGTCCGCATCCGTCAGCTGCACGCACGGACCCATGCCGGAGACACTGACGGCGGCGAACCCGCCCGGCGCGTGCTCGAGGAGTTCGCGGCTGAGCGAGCAGAACTCGTCCCACCAAACGCTGCCGTCCATCTCGACGATGCCGGGCGCGGGCCGGTCGACACGGTGCTCCCGCACCGCGGTCGCCAGGAGGTTGCCGTCGCCATCGACGGCCACCCCCTTCGAGCTCGACGTGCCGATGTCAACTCCGAGAAAGATGTCCTTGCTCACGTCCCCATCTTGTCATCTGCCGACACGTCCGGGGAGGGACCGAGCTCAGTTCTCGATGTGGTGTGTGGCTCGGTGGCGCGTGGACCGGACTAGATCGGCGTTGGGCTCGTCGACGTCGTCGACCCAGCCGGCTGCCTCCTCCGGCGACTTGCCGAACTCCTCGTGCCTCCGTCGGAGCCGTTCGCGCCGTGGTGCATCCGCCGTGTCGACGTACCAGCATTCGTCGAGTTCGGCCGCCACCTCCCGCCAGCCGCCGTCGTCGAGGAGCAGGTAGTTCCCCTCGGTGACGATGACCTCGGCCTCGGGTTCGACGGCGATGGCCGCGGCGATGGGCTGCTCGAGGGTGCGCTCGAAGCCGGGGGCGTAGATGGTGCGGGCCGAGCCGCTGCGGATCCGTCGCAGGAGCTCGACGTAGCCATCGACGTCGAACGTTTCCGGTGCGCCCTTCCGGCCCATGCGGCCCAGGTGCTCGAGCACGGCGTCGGACAGGTGGAAGCCGTCCATGGGGACGGCGACGGCGCGCACGCCCCGGGCGCGCAGGGCGTCGACGAGCAGCTCCGCCACGGTGGACTTCCCCGACCCCGGCGGACCGGCGATGCCGATGATGACGCGACGCGTGGTCGCCGCAGCTGCGATCCGCTCGGCCGCCGCCGCGGGCGCCTCAGCAGCTCCGCTCATCTCTGTCTCCCTCCGGTGGTCATTCACTGTCGAGTTTGCCACTGTCTGCAGTGGCAAACCGCACAGCTAAGCGGGTGTTGGCCGACGTCAGCAGGGCTTCCGGCCGCCCCAGTGAGACGGGGCCGGGGCCTTCGACGGCGGCAGCGCATTCCTCTGCGACCATCGGGCGGCGTCCTCCGGCATCGGCGGCAACTCGACGTCGATGCCCGCCTCCGACAGCACGTCGACGAGCGCCGGGATCTTCAGCGCCCCGTGGCCGCGCTGGATGAACCGCCCCTGCACCACCCCGCGAGCGTGGACCTCACCGCCCACGACGAACCGCTGCTCCAGGTAGATGCCCCGCTCGTCGGCGCCGATGATGGCGGTCTCGATCGCGAACGGCTTCCA
>JAAYZP010000029.1 GCA_012514785.1 Propionibacterium sp.
GCGATCTGCATGCCGGGGTGGCGCTCCTTGATGCTGGCCATGTGGCCGAGGTTGCCGTAGAGGCGGTTGTCGGCGTTCTCGCGCACCGCGCACGTGTTGAACACGACGACGTCCGCCCCCGCAGACTGCCCCTCGCCACCGGCGCGCACCATCCCGGCCTCCTCCAGGAGCCCGCTGATGCGTTCGGAGTCGTGCACGTTCATCTGGCACCCGTAGGTGATCACGTGGTAGCTGCGCTCAGTCATATCGCGCCAACTTTAACCCCCGTCCGTGAGGCTGGCCACTCCTTAGGCCCACGACCGGCCCCGTTAGGGTGATGCCCATGATGATCCTCCCCACCGGCACCCAGTACGAGATCGAGCACGGCGACCTCTCCGCCGTCGTCACCGAGGTGGGCGCGACGCTGCGCAGCCTCACCCGTCGTGGACGCGAGCTGCTGTGGACGTTCGGGGCGGAGGAGGTGCCGCGCGGATTCGCGGGCGCGACGCTGCTCCCCTGGCCCAACCGCATCCGCGACGGCGCGTACCGGTTCGGCGACGAGTCCCACCAGCTGGCGATCAGCGAGCCCGGATTCAACACTGCGATCCACGGGCTCGCCGTCGCGCTGCCGTGGGCGATGACCGCGCGCACCCGCTCGAGCATCACGCTGGCGGCGGTCGTCTACCCGCAGCCCGGCTGGGCCGGCACCGTGCGAGTGGCGCTGACCTACGCCCTCGACGGCGACGGCCTCACCGTGCGCTTCCGCGCCGAGAACGCCGGCGACGTCGCGGTGCCGTTCGGCTACGGCGCCCATCCCCTGTTCGCGTTCCCCGACCTCGACGAGGTCCAGCTCTCGCTCCCCTTCGGGAGGCAGCTGCAGGTCGACGAGCGGCTGCTCCCCACCGGGCTGGGCGACGTCGAGGAGGCGCTCGACTTCCGCGAGCCGCGCCCGATCGGCCGGACAGGCTTCGACACGGCGTTCACCGGCGCGCCCGAGCGCTGGGAGGTGCGCGCCAAGGGGCCGGACCATGCGATCACGCTGTGGGCCGACGAGGCATTCGACTGGGTGCAGCTCTACTCGTCCCCCGACCGCACGGGGCTGGCGATCGAGCCGATGACGTGCGGCCCGGACGCCTTCAACGAGGGCCCCACCCACGACGACGTCGTCACGCTGGCGCCCGGCGGGTCGACGTCGGGCAGCTGGGGCGTGCGCGTCTCGTAGGATCCCGCCCCGCCACGCGATCCCCGGGGGCTGGTGACGCCTGTGCGGCGACGTCGCAGCATTCGCGGCATCTGCCCCGCGCGGCTCAGCGGGCGGTGGCCGTGGCGCGGGACTCCCGCACGACGGTGATGCGGATCTGACCGGGGAAGCTGAGGGTGTCCTCGATCTCCTTGGCGATGTCGTAGGCCAGCACCTGGGCGGCGGCGTCGTCGACCTTCTCCGGCTCCACCATCACCCGCACCTCGTGGCCGGCCTGCATCGCGAACGCGCGCGAGATGCCGTCGTGCCGCATCGCGATCCGCTCCAGGGACTCCATCCGCTCGACGTAGGTATCCAGCGACTCACGGCGCGCACCGGGCCGGGCACCCGAGATCGCGTCGGCGGCCTGCAGCAGGACGGCCTCGACGGTGCGGGGCTCGACCTCGTTGTGGTGCGCCTCGACGGCGTGCACGATGTCCTCGTGCTCCCCGTGCCTGCGCAGGAGTTCAGCGCCGACGATCGCGTGCGGCCCCTCGTTCTCGTGCGTGAGCGCCTTGCCGATGTCGTGCAGGAACGCGGCCCGCTTGCAGAACGCGACGTCCAGCCCCAGCTCGGCGGCCATCAGCCCCGCCATGTGGGCGCTCTCGATCAGGTGGGCGAGCACGTTCTGCCCGTAGGAGGTGCGGTAGGCCAGCGACCCGAGGGTGTGGATGAGCTCCGGGTGCAGGTCGACGATGCCCACCTCGGCCAGCGCGTCCTCGGCGGCCTCGCGGATCTTCTCGTCGATGTCGCGCTGCGCCTTCTCGTAGACCTCTTCGATGCGTTGGGGGTGGATGCGGCCGTCCTCGACGAGCGCCTCCAGCGCCATCCGCGCGGTCTCGCGGCGGACGGGGTCGAAGCAGCTGATCAGCACGGTCTGCGGGGTGTCGTCGATGAGCACGTTGGCACCGCTGATCGACTCGAAGGAGCGGATGTTGCGGCCCTCGCGGCCGATGATGCGGCCCTTCATCTCCTCGTTGGGCAGTTGGACGACGGTCACGACGGACTCGGCGGTCTGCTCCGCGGCGAGCCGCTGGATGGCGCCGACGATGATCCCCCGCGCCTCGCGTTCGGCGCCCTGTTTGGCCCGCTGCTCGATGGCGCGCGCGCTCTGCACGGCCTCGAGCTTGGCGTCGTGTTCGATCCGAGTGATGATCTCGGCGCGCGCCTGCTCCGGGGTGAGGCCGGCGACGCGCTCCAGCTCGGCGTCGATCGTCGCCCCGCGGGCGGTGAGTTCGGCGCGGTCCTGGTCCAGCTCACCGCGGTCCGCGGCGAGTTCGGCTCGAGCAGCGGCGAGCTGCTCGTCCGCCCTGGCACGCTCTTCCGTGTCGTCGGGCACGCGCTGCTTGCGCATCAGCGTCACGACGCTGACCGCGGCGAGCACCACCGCGAGCGCCCAACCGATCCACTCCATGCCCGACTCCTTGATCCTCAACGGATCAACTTATCAGCGTCTCCTTCACAACCTGCATCACCACGTCGGGACTGAATCCGCGCCGCGCCAGGGTGCCGGCGAGGCGGCGCTGGGCGACGTGCCGCTCCAGGCCTTCCAGCGCCCTGGAGCGCTTGGCCGCGACGGCGCGCGCGGCGGTGAGCTCGTCGTCGCCGCTGACCTCCGCCAGTGCCTCCTCGGCGACGTCGTCGGAGACGCCCTTCTCCCGCAACTCCTGCCGGATCCGGTACTTACCGCGCTTGGAGAACTCGGAGCGGCTGGTGACCAGCGTGGCCGCGAACGCGGCGTCGTCGAGGAGGCCGACCTCCCTGAACCTCGCGCAGAGGTCGTCCACGACGTCGGACGGCACGTTCTTCTTCGCCAGCGCGGTGCGCAGCTCGGCCTCCGAGCGAGGGCGGACGCTCAGGAGGTCGAGTGCGACCTTGCGCGCGAAGTCGAGATCAGAAATCGACCTCACCGGTTTCAGGATCCACACCATCCGGCACATCCGACTTGTCGATGCCGAGGTGCAGCCGGATGCGACGCTCGATCTCGTCGGCGACGTCGGGGTTGTTGCGCAGGAAGGTGCGCGCGTTCTCCTTGCCCTGACCCAGCTGGTCGGACTCGTACGTGAACCACGCGCCCGCCTTGCGGATGATGCCCGCGTCCACGCCCATGTCGATCAGCGAGCCCTCGCGCGAGATGCCGTGGCCGTAGATGATGTCGAACTCCGCCTGCTTGAACGGCGGCGCGACCTTGTTCTTCACGACCTTGATGCGCGTGCGGTTGCCCACCATCTCGGTGCCGTCCTTCAGCGTCTCGATGCGGCGGATGTCCAGGCGCACCGAGGAGTAGAACTTCAGCGCGCGACCACCGGTGGTGGTCTCCGGGCTGCCGAACATGACGCCGATCTTCTCGCGCAGCTGGTTGATGAAGATGACGGTGGTGTTGGCGTTCTTCATCGCGCCGGTCATCTTGCGCAGGGCCTGGCTCATGAGGCGGGCCTGGAGGCCGACGTGCGAGTCGCCCATCTCGCCCTCGATCTCCGCGCGCGGCGTGAGCGCGGCCACCGAGTCGACCACCACCAGCGACAGCGCGCCCGAGCGGATCAGCGTGTCGGCGATCTCGAGCGCCTGCTCGCCGTTGTCGGGCTGGCTGACGAGCAGCTCGTCGGTGTTGACGCCCAACTTCTCCGCGTAGTCGGGATCCAGCGCGTGCTCGGCGTCGATGAACGCACAGATGCCACCCTCGGCCTGGGCGTTGGCGATGGCGTGCAGCGCCACCGTCGTCTTACCGCTCGACTCCGGGCCGTAGATCTCGACGACGCGGCCCCGCGGCAGCCCGCCGATGCCGAGCGCGACGTCGAGCGCGACGGATCCCGTGGGGATCACGTCGATGGGGACGCGCGCGTCCTCCCCCAGCTTCATGATGGAGCCCTTGCCGTGCGCCTTCTCGATCTGCTCGAGCGCTGCGGCTAGTGCTTTGGTGCGGTCTGCGACTGCCATGGATGTTCCTTTTCATCGTGACCGGATCCGGCCTGAATCATTGTCACTCTCACTGTGTCAGCGAGCACCGACAAAAGTGCATGAGAGTTTCGTGTTGTGGATAACTTTCGTCCCCAGTATACGAAACATTCGTTCGATTGCGGTGCGACACGCCCCACGCGGAGGCATCAGCGCAAGGTCATCGGCAGTTCGAGTTGCGCCCAGACGGCGCGCCAGATCCGTTTCGAGTTGATGCCGGCCGCGATCGCCTCGTCCACCGTACGCGAGCCCAGCTCGGCCAGGACCGTGTTTTCGGCCCACGTATGAACGTATCCGGCCCCCAGGACTTCTTCCATCCGACGCCACAGCTCAACCTCTCGCATGCCTCCACTATATTTCGTCCTATGGCCACTGCTCCGTCCAAGAAACGCTCCGACCGGATGGTTGCTCTGCTCGAGCTCCTCCAGGAGCGGGGTCCGCTCTCCCTGACCTCGATCGCCGACTTGCTCGACGCATCGGCCGCCACCATCCGGCGCGACGTCGCGCTGATGGCGTCGCAGGGGTTGATCGAACGCACCCACGGCGGCGCGCGTCCCCTCGAGACGGGCACCGAGGTGCCCGTGCACCTGCGCGGTGGGCAGCATCCGGCGGCGAAGCAGGCGATCGCGGGCGTCGTCGCCTCGCTGATCCCGGCCGGGCAGCACGCGATCGGGCTGACGGGCGGCAGCACCACGGATGCGGTGCTCCGCGCGCTGAAGGGTCACGACGATCTGACGATCATCACCAACTCCATCAGCGTCGGTCAGGCCGCGGCCGAGCTGGACCAGAGCCGGGTGCTCATCGTCGGCGGGGTGCTGCGTCGCAACTCGCTGGAGCTGATCGGCTCGCTGGCCGAGTCGACGATGAAGCTCATCAAGGTGGAGACCACCATCCTGGGGGCCGACGGGTGCACCGTCGAGGGCGGGTTGACGACGCACGACAAGCGCGAGGCCCGCACGAATCAGCTGATGGCCGAGCGGGCAGATCGGGTGATCGCGGCCGTGGATTCCAGCAAGCTGGGGCTGCAGACGGACGCGAAGGTGGTGGACCTGCAGCAGGTGGACACGCTCGTCACCGACGCCGGCGCCCCGGAGGCGCTGCTCGAGGCGATCCGCGACCTCGGCGTCGAGGTGCTCGTCGCGGGGGGCGCCACCCGGTGAAGTTCGAGGCAGGTGCCACAAGTGCTGCGACGTCGCCGCACAGGCGTCACCTGCCACACGACGCCCACATCTTGCTTGGGTGCGCGGGCCCGACTTAGGCGGCGATGCCCATCTCGGTGCGCTGCAGCTCGGACGCCGCGACCCGGAGGGTGACGTCGCCCAGCAGCTCGCTGAGCGAGGAGCCGAGCGCGCCGACGATCGAGTTCACGACCTCGCTCGATGCTTCCTTGTGGCCACGCTCGATCTCGGACAGATAGCCCAGCGAGACCATGGAAGCCACCGATACCTGGCGCAGCGTCATGCCCGTCTCCATACGCTTCTCGCGCAGGGACTCGCCGATGACTTCACGCATAAGAATGGCCTTCATACCCGCTACAACGAGTGGGGGCCCGAATCTATTCCCCGCCCCCGGAAACGCGCAGCAACATTGCCAACGCGAAGTCCACCGACTGCTCCCGGATGGATTCCCTGTCGCCGTCGAAGTGGCGCAGCTCGGTGTAGACCGGCGGGTTGCTCATGCCCATGGCGGGGCCGACGACGGCGAACCAGACGGTGCCCACCGTCGCGCCGTCCGTCTCGGTGGGGCCGGCGACGCCTGTGGTGGCGACGGCCCAGTCGGCGTGGCACACGATCCGCGCCCCGCGCGCCATCTGGTAGGCCGTGATCTCGTTGACGACGCCGTCCTCGGCGATGCTCCTAGGGTCGACCTTCGCCAGGCTGGCCTTGAGGTCGCGCGCGTAGGTGATGAGGCCGCCGCGGAACACCGCGGAGGCACCGGGCACCGTCGTGAGCGCGGCACCGATGCCGCCTCCCGTGATCGATTCGCAGGTGGCCAGGGTGATGGATCGGTTCGTGAATTGCTTGATGACCTGCGCCGCGCGCTCCGTCATGCCACTCCTTCGTGCGTCAAGCTTCCTCGGGCATGGCACGCTTCGGTTCGGCAGCGCGCTTCGTTGCCCGCCTTGCCTCCCGAATGTACTCCAAACCGGTGATGAC
>JAAYZP010000238.1 GCA_012514785.1 Propionibacterium sp.
TCCGTGCGCGACGACGGGTACCCGGTGGCCTGGAGGGTCGGGGCCGCTGCCGCGGTCCTGCTCATGTTCGGGCTGCTGTGGCCGAGTCCCGCGGGTGCGATCGTGGGGCTGGTGGCGGCCGGTGGGGTCCTCGTCGGCTCCGGTTACCTGCGAAGACCCACCGACCATCGGGCGCTGACCCGCGAACTCCCCGACGCACTGGAGTTCCTCGCCGTGTGCCTGCAGGCCGGGTCACCCACCTCGACGGCGGTGGGCACCGTCGCGGAGGTGTCGCCGAAAGCGACGGCCGAGGTGCTGGGCCGGGTGATCGCGCACCTGCAGGTGGGCCGCAGCGCCGAGGAAGCCTGGCACGAGCTCCGCGAGCATCCGGTCTGGGGGTTCGCCGCCCGCGACCTCGTGCGGTCGGCGCGCTCCGGCACGAGCCTCGTGTCCACCCTGCAGATCCACGCTGAGGACGCCAGGCAGGCGAGGCAGGACGCCGAGGCCAAGCGGGCCCGCACCGTCGGAGTGAAGTCGGTGGTGCCGCTGATGGCGTGCTTCCTCCCCGCGTTCGTGATGATCGGCGTGGTGCCGATCGTCGCGAGCCTGTTGGCAGACTTCTTCGGGTGAGGGGAGGACAGCCCTTGTACGATGCCACCCATGCCGTGGTCCTGGCTGCTGGAATCGCCGGAAGTGTGCGCGGTCGACATCTCGCCCGCGCGGCCGGGCGTCCACGGAACCTGGCCCGACTGGGTCTCGGAGGCCACCGTCGCCCGGGCCGCGGAGCAGGGGATCACGGCGCCGTGGCAGCACCAGGTGGAGTTCGCCGAGCACGCCTTCCACGGGCGTCACGCCGCACTGACGTCGGCCACCGGGTCCGGCAAGTCGCTGGCGTACCTGCTGCCCATCATCGCGGCCACCGCGGAAGGGCGGCTCGGCACCGAGGTCCGCCCGCCCCGGCTGCGCAGGCTGACCCACACGGCGCTCTACCTCGCCCCCACGAAGGCGCTGGCGCACGACCAGGAGCGCGGCGCAATCGATCTCGGCCCGCAGGGCTGGCGGGTGGGTGCCGTCGACGGCGACTCCGACGACGCGGAGCGGCGGTTCGCGCGCGAGTTCGCCGACTTCGTGCTCACCAACCCCGACATGCTGCACTACTCGATCCTGCCGAACCACCAGCGCTGGTCGAGGCTGCTGGGCGGGCTGCGCTACATCGTCGTCGACGAGGCGCACCGCTACCAGGGGGTATTCGGCGCGCACGTCGCCCAGGTGTTGCGGCGGCTGCGTCGCATCGCCGCGCACTACGGAGCCACACCGACGGTGCTGCTCGCCTCCGGCACGGCCCCCAACATCGCCGAGTTCGGCGGCAAGCTGATAGGCGAGGACGGCGTTGAGGCCGTCACCGCCGACGGCGCGCCGAAGCCGAAGCGGACCATCGCGCTGTGGAAACCGTCGGTCTCGCTCAACCAGGACACCGCCAACCTGTTGGGCCGGCTCGTCCACGGGGGATCGCAGACCATCGCCTTCGTCGCCTCGCGCACGGGGGCGGAGCTGGTGGCGCTCGACGCCCAGGAGATCGCGGGCCCCGTCATCGCGTCCTACCGCGCCGGGTTCCTGGCCGCCGAGCGGCGCGACCTCGAGCGCGACCTCCAGACCGGCCACCTCCGCGGCATCGCCACCACCAACGCGCTCGAGCTGGGGATCGACGTGGCCGGCATGGACGCCGTCGTCATCGCGGGCTACCCCGGCAAGCTCAGCGCGCTCTGGCAGCAGGCCGGGCGCGCCGGCCGTCGCGGGTCGGACGCACTGGTGGTGCTGGTGGCCCGTGAGGACCCGCTCGACAGCTTCCTCTTCGACCACCCCGAGACCATCCTCCGCGCACCCGTCGAGCACTCCGTCCTCTTCCCCGAGAACCCGCACGTGCTCGGCCCGCACCTCGCCGCGGCCGCGCAGGAGCTCCCGCTCACCGCCGCCGACGAACGCTGGTTCGGCGCGACGATGCCCGCCACGCTGACCGCGCTCGACACGCAGGGGGTGCTGCGCGACCGCGGGGGACGCTACTTCTGGACCAGGCCGGACCGCGCCGTCGACTTCATCTCGCTGCGCGCCGCCGGCGCCAAGCCGATCGACATCATCGAACGCGACACCGGCCGCGTCGTGGGCACGGTCGACGAGCCGAAAGCGGATTCGGTGGTCCACGAGGGCGCGGTCTACCTCCACCAGGGCGAGAGCTTCCTCGTCGAGGAGTTCCACGCCGAGGACAAGCAGGCGTTCGTGCGCGCCTCGCGCCCGAACTACTACACGCAGCCCCAGTCCACGTTCGACATCGCGATCCTGCAGGAGTGGCAGACCCGCGAACTGGGCGCGACGACGCTGCACCGCGGCGACGTGCAGCTCACCTCGCAGGTGGTCGGCTACCTGCGTCGCGACGAGCTCACCCACGAGGTGTGGGACCACACGCCCCTCGAGCTCCCCGCGCGCACCCTGCGCACGCAGGCCGTGTGGTGGACGGTGCCGGCCGCGCTCGTCCGCGACCTCGGATGGGGCGCGCTGCAGGTGGGTGCCGCCGCGCACGCCATGGAGCACACCGCCATCGGGCTGCTGCCCGCTTTCGCGCCCTGCGACCGCTGGGACATCGGCGGCGTCTCCACCGCGGTGCACCCGGACACGGGCCTGGCGACGATCTTCGTCCACGACGGGCTGCCCGGCGGGGCAGGATTCGCCTACCGGGCCTACGACGTCGCCGACCAGTGGCTGCCCGCCACGCTGGAGCGGCTGCAGCGTTGCCCGTGCGACGACGGGTGCCCGGCCTGCGTCGTCTCCCCGAAGTGCGGCAACGCCAACCAGGTGCTCAGCAAGTCCGACGCCGCCACCCTGCTGCTGGAGTTGCTGGGATCGCCGCCCCCGTAGGGCAGGGTGCAGATGCCGCGTGTGCGGCGACGTCGACGCGTAAGTGGCAGATGCCCACTGGATTGGCGCAGGCGAGCAGGGCAGGTGCGACGGACTCCGCCACATCACGGCACAGGGTGCAGGTGCCTGGCTGCCGGGGGCACATCGCGGGCCTGCAGGAGCTGTTCCCCGCCTGAGCGCGGGACACTGCGTGCACCGTCCACAGGAACAGGTGTTGTCCGGACGGATTTGTCCACAACGCCCGTTTTCGTGGACATTTCAGGTCCTTCGCTTCCATCACGGTGATGACGGATGAGACGCATCTGTCGTGAACGAGGGAAGGACCTCACATGTCCAACACGATTGCAGCGATCGACCCGGTCGTCGCCGAGGGCACCCCGGAGCGAGGCGCGCTCAAGCGGCGCCTCGAGCGCGGGCTCACCACCGTCGAGTACGCCATCGGCCTGCTCGCCGCCGCGGCGGTGGCGCTGGTGCTCCTGCGCATCTTCAACGACAACGCCTTCTTCGAGGTGGCGTTCGACTGGGTCGTCGGCGTGTTCAACACCATCTCCAGCAGCAGTGCTTCGGGCCTCACCGGCATCCTGGGCACGATCTTCGGCGGATGACTCCGCAGGTGTCGGGCGGCGCACGCCGCCGCCCGGCACCCCGCGGCATGGTCACGGTCGAACTCGCCATCGGCACCCTCACGGCGACGGTGCTGACCGCCGTCCTCGTGACCCTGACCATGCTCGGGGTGGCGCAGGCCTCCGCCTCGGAGGCCTCGGCCCAGCTGGCCCGCCAGATCGCGCGCGGCGACGACGCGGCCATCGCCGCGGCCGAGGACCGCACGCCCGGCGAGGCCGAGGTGGCGCACCGCGACGGCGGCGTCGAGGTCACCGTCACCACCACATCCTTCGTACTCGGGCTCGGGCACATCCCGATCCGCGCCTCCACCTGGGCGGCCTACGAGCCGGGGGAGGGCCCGTGAACCGCCGCGACGAGAAGGGCGGCGGCGCGGTGCTCACGCTGGGGATCGCGTTGGCCCTGTTCGTGACGATCGGCGCCGCGACGGTCCTGATCGGCTGGTTCGCGGGGATCCGCCAGGCCGAGCAGGTGGCGGAGATCGCAGCGCTCGCCGGCGCATCCGCGGCGGTCGGCGGCGGGGAGCCGTGCGTCGGGGCCGAGCAAGCAGCAGCCCACAACGACGCCGCGCTGACGCACTGCACCGTCCGGGGGAGCGGGCCGGACGTCGTGGTGGAGGCGGGCGTCACCGTCGCCCTGGTGCCCGACCTGCCGGGCATGCCGTCGCACATCGAGCGGCGAGCGACGGCCGGCAGCATGTGAGCGGCGCGGTAGGGTCTGCGCCATGGAACTCGCGCAAGTACTGCGACGCGCCGGATACACCGCCGACGGCGTGCTCGCACGCATCGGTGAACTCGGCCAGGAAGGCCTCGCCCGCAACGTCACCGTCCCGGCCGCCGCGGCCCTCGGATCGGCCACCGACGAGCTGGCCACGCTGATCCGGCTGTTCATCCTGCAGCAGCCGGTCAGCGCCGACGACGCCGCATTCCTCCCCGAGACCCCCTACCTGGAACGCGCCGACGGCACCGCCCGGGCGCTCGTGGACATCCGCCCCTACGGCTCGCCCGACGACGGTGCCTCCGGCTGGGCGGTCTCCGACCTCACGCCCGGCATGGATCACGTCACGCTCCCCACGCGCACCGACTACGTGCTGGGCATCTCGTCGGCCTCCACGACGCTCGCCCAGATGACGATGCGAACCCCTGTGGGATCCGCGCTCGATCTCGGCACCGGCTGCGGGGTGCAGTCCCTGCATCTTGCCAAGCACGCCGACCGCGTCGTCGCCACCGACGTCAACGAGCGCGCGCTGAAACTCGCCGGCGTCACCGCAGCGCTGAACGACGTCGACGTCGACTTCCGGCGCGGCTCGCTCTTCGAGCCCGTCGCCGGCGAACGGTTCGACCTGATCATCTCCAACCCGCCCTACGTCATGAGCCCGCCGTCGGAAACGCCCCTGATGTACCGGGAGACCACATTCGAGGGCGACGCGCTCCTGCGCTCCATCCTGCGCGACGCGCCCCAGCACCTCACGCCGGGCGGGAGCCTGCAGTTGCTGGTCAACTGGGCCGTCGTCGAAGGCACCGCGTGGGAGGACCGCGTCCGCTCCTGGGTCGACGGCTCCGGGATGGACCTGTGGGTGATCGAGCGCGAGCGCCTCGACAAGTACACCTACATCGAGCTGTGGCTCACCGACGCAGGGCTGGCCGGTTCCGACGAGTGGGCGCCGGCCTACCACCGCTGGCTGGACTACTTCGCCCGCCTCGGCATCGAGGAGGTGGGGCTGGGCTGGATCCTCCTCACCGACGCGGGCCGCGACACGCCCCACCTGCGCTTCGAGACCTGGCCCTACCAGGTCCAGCAGCCCCTCGGCGAGGTCTTCGCACGCCACCGCAGTGCTGTGGACGCCGCGACCCTGCCGCTCGAGGACCTCCTCGCCGCCCGCCCACGGCTCGACGACGTGACCCAGGAGACGTTCGGGCAGCCCGGCGCCACCGATCCCGA
>JAAYZP010000239.1 GCA_012514785.1 Propionibacterium sp.
ACGTCGGGGGTGCCTTCGCGGTTGACCAGGACGGCCAGGGATTCGTCGTCGGCGGCGAGCCACGCACCGCCCGCGAGTTCGTCCAGCACGCCGACCACGCCCGGGGTCCACCACTGGCCCAACGTGCGCCACGGGCGCCCCGGGTCCTCGTCGCGCACCGCGAGGAGCCGGACGGGTTCCTCCGAATCCGGCTCGGGAACTCTGATCACGACGGTGCACATGCCCGAAAGCCTACGCCCGGTTGGAAACGGATGACAGAATCGGGGGCATGGTCATCGTCGTTGGAGTCACGGGCGGGATCGCCGCCTACAAGGCCGTGCAACTGGTGCGTCTGTTCATCGCGGACGGGCACGAGGTGCACGTCATCCCCACCGAGGACGCGCTGCGGTTCGTCGGCCTGCCGACGTGGGAGGCGATCAGCCGCAACCGGGTCACCACGAGCGTGCACGACGACGTCCCCCAGGTGCGCCACGTCGCTCTGGGGCAGAAGGCCGACCTCATCGTCGTCGCCCCCGCCACCGCCAACACCCTCGCCGGCATGGCGGCCGGTCTCGCCTCCGACCTGCTGGGCACCACGCTGCTGTCCAGCACCGCGCCCGTGCTGGTGGCGCCCGCGATGCACACCGAGATGTGGCGGCATCCCGCCACGCAGGCCAACATGGAGGTGCTCGTCTCGCGCGGGGTGCACGTCGTCGGACCCGACGACGGCGAACTCACCGGCGGCGACTCCGGGCCGGGGCGGATGAGCGAGCCGGAGGCCATCCACAAGGCCGCGGCACCGCTGCTGGGCCCCGGCGACCTGCGGGGGCTCACCGTCGCCATCTCCGCGGGAGGCACGCGGGAGCCGATCGATCCCGTGCGCTACATCGGCAATCGCTCCAGCGGCCGCCAGGGCGTGGCGCTCGCCGTCGCCGCCCGCGAGCGGGGCGCGCGCGTGCTGTTGGCCGCCTGCAACATCGAGGCCGAGGTGCTCCGCCCGGCCGAGCGCGACGGCATCGCCATCACCCCGGCCAACACGGCGGCCGAGCTGAGCAAGGTGATGAACGGTTACGAAGCCGACGTCATCATCATGGCCGCCGCGGTGGCGGACTACAGCGTCGAGAACGTCTCCGAGGGGAAGCGGACGAAGGCCGACGGCCACCCCAGCCTCTCGTTGGTGGAGAACGACGACATCGTCGCGGGCCTGGCTGCCCGCCGTCGGGAGTCCCAGCAGGTGGTGGCGTTCGCGGCCGAGACCGGGGACGACTTCATCGAGCGCGGCCGGCAGAAGCGCCGGAAGAAGGACGTGGACCTGATCGCGGTCAACGTCGTGGGTTGGACGCAGGGCTTCGAGAGCGCCGACAACCAGGTGGCGATCATCGACCGCAGCGACGAGGTGATCGGCGAGGCGGCCGGCAGCAAGGCCGAGGTGGCGCACGCCATCCTGGACGCGGTGCTCGCCGGTCGGTGACAATGGGTCATGATCCCTCAGCCCATCGCCCCGATGCTCGCCAGGAGCGTCGCGAAGATCCCCGTCGGTGACTACGCCTATGAGCCCAAGTGGGACGGCTATCGCTGCCTCATCATCCGCGACGGCGACTCGATCGAGCTGGCCAGCCGCGGCAAGAAGCCGCTGACGCGCTACTTCCCCGAGGTGGTGGAGGCCGCGAGGTCGCTGCCCGAGCGGTGCATCGTCGACGGCGAGCTGATCGTCGTGGACGAGGGCGACGAGGGCAGCCGCCTGTCCTGGGAGTTGCTCAGCCAGCGCATCCACCCGGCGGAGAGCCGCATCGCGCGGCTGTCGGTGGAGACGCCGGCGCAGTTCGTGGCCTTCGACCTGCTGTGGCTCGACGAGGACCTCACCGGCCTCCCCTTCCGGGATCGGCGCGAGCGGCTGGAGAGAATGTTCACGACGCCGCCACACCCCTCACTGCACCTCACGACGATCACCGCGGATCACGCCGTCGCGACGCAGTGGTTCACCCGCTTCGAGGGCGCCGGGCTGGACGGCATCATCGCCAAGCCCGCGGCCGGCACGTACCGGCAGGGCAAGCGGGACATGCTGAAGATCAAGCACAAGCGCACCGCGGAGGCGGTGGTCGTGGGGTATCGCGTGGCCAAGGGCGGTCACGGGGTGGGGTCGCTGCTGCTCGGGCTCTACGACGGTGACACCCTGCGCCGCGTGGGCGGCATCGTCGGGCTGCCGAACAAGGTGCGCGAGGAACTCGGGGAGCAGCTGGAGCCGCTGAGGATCGACGAGCCCGGGCCGGGCCTGGAGAAGCCGGTCTCCCGCTTCGGGGGCCAGGAGGAGTGGGTGCCGCTGGACCCGCAGCTCGTCGTCGAGGTGGAGTTCGACCAGTTGGAGGGCGACCGCTTCCGCCACGCCGTCTCGCTGGTCCGCTGGCGCCCCGACAGGGATCCGCGCTCGTGCACGCTGGACCAGGTGGACCGAGCCGTCGCCTACGACCTCGCCGACGTCCTCGACGCCTGAGGGCATGATGATTGCCCGACTCCTTTGCCGAAACCACCCCGGAGCAGCCCACGGACCCCACTCCCAGCGACAACTGGCGGTGATTTCGACCGGCGCGCAGCGACTCCGTCGCGGCGCTGGCTCAATCAGCAATGCCGGTCTGCCCTCTTTGTTGGTTGAGCAGCGAGCGCCAGCGAGCGTCCGTCGAAACCACCCCGGACAAGCGCAGGAACCCCATCACCAACCACGAAGGAAACTCGTTCAAGAATCTTTTCGTGTCACCCCTGTTTCCGGGAAAAACTTGTCAGAGGTGACCCGTAGTGTTCTTGGTATGACGACCACGAACCTCCCCACCAGTGCCGCGGAAGCCTTCGCTGCGCTGGATCACGCGCGTCAGCAGAAACGCGCGGCCGAGGTGGCCGAGACGCTCGCGATCGCCGCGGCCGCGGACTTGTATGACATCGACCGCGTCCGGGTCTGCCCCGACCTCGAACAACTCGTCCCCTACGGCGCCGACGGCACCCCCGTGCTCGGTGAAGGACTGGCCATGGAAGTCGGCGGCA
>JAAYZP010000240.1 GCA_012514785.1 Propionibacterium sp.
CCTGCAGCAGCGCAAGGCCGCCACGTCGGTCGAGCCGGCCACCGTTGATGACCTGCGCGCGGGCCGCATCGTCGTGGTGGCGCCGGTGGTCGACGTTACCGCTGACGGCGTCAGCCTGGCCGACGGGTCGGTGCTGGATATCGATCTCGTCATCGCGGCGACAGGCTTCACGACGGGGCTGGGGCCGGTCGTCGGCCACCTTGACGTGCTCGACGCCGAGGGCGTGCCTCAGGTCGGCGACGGCAGGGAATCCCTGCCCGGACTGCGGTTCATCGGGTACGAGTTCGTGCCGGGCGTCATCGCTCTGGCCGCCGATCGCGCGGTGCGCGTGGCGGAGGAGATCAGCCGCGACCCATCGACGGCTCGACGCGTCTCCGCCCGGCCAGCCGTGCCATGAACTCGGCCCGCCCATGCACTCCAAGCTTTGCGAACACGGACTTGGCGTGCCCACGGACCGTCTCGACCGTGATCCACAGCTCGGCGGCCACGCGTTCGAGTTCCATCCCCGCCAGGAGCAGCTCGGCCACCTCGCGTTCCCGCGCGGTGATGCCGTGGAGTTCCATCGCCAGCGTCCCGGAACGCTCGGGTGGGGCGCGCTCGACGATCACGGCGACGCTGCGCTCCTGCGTGTCGAGCACGGCGGCATGCAGTTCCAGCCACCCGCCGTCGACCTTGATGCGGGCGGTGGCGGGCCCCCGCGCGTTGCCGTCGGCGACGGCGCGGGCGCGGGCCGCGACCTCGTGGACGACGTAGCCCGGGTCCGGCGAGGCACCGGAGGGAGACAGCGGGCCCAGGAGTTGGTTCGCCGACGCCGTGCTGGATCGCAGGGTGTCGTCGTCGGCCAGGATCACCACCCCGGGCTCCTCGACGGCGCCGTCGTGGATGCCGTCGACGGCGAGCGTCGTGCGCAGCGCCGCCGTGACATGCGGGCGGATACGGGTCATCAGCTGGATGGTCCCGGCGTCGAACGGGCCGACATCTGCGTCGCGCACCACCGTGTACATTCCCCACACCGTCTCGCCGCTGTTGAAGCATCCGCGCAGCTCGTCGCCGTAGCCGTGCGGCCCGTACACCTCACGCCACCGGCGGCTGCGAGCCAACTCTCCGCCCGTCGCGGCGTGGAGTGATGCGGCAGCGACACGGTGTTCGGCGACGTCGCGCATCAGGTTCACATCGTCGCCGCGTGCCTCCTGCTCCAGCAGCGCCAGGTGGAGTTCATCGGTGCACCCCTCCGCGTGTGCGGTGGACCCGATCCGGCTGTCGGGATCCGCGACCATCCAGGCGCCGGCGACGTGGGTGAGCGCCGGCTTGAGGATCTCGGAGACCTGTCCGAGCAGCTGTTCGGGGGACCGCACCAAGCCGCAGGCGCGGCCCACCTTTTCGGCGAGACGCTCCCGTGCCCGTGCTGCCGGAACGTCCATGGTGCACACCATTCTCCCACTCCGCTCCCACGCAGCCAAGCACTTTCTGCTTCGACAGCGCGCTAGCGTCGCCTCGAGAACCCCACCGCGATCGAGGCCAGCACCGCCATGATCCCGGCGATGACCACGGGGATGTACGCGTGCCGGAGGACGTCCGCGAGCTGGCCGGCCGATGCGGCTCCGATCGAGACGCCCAGGGTGAG
>JAAYZP010000241.1 GCA_012514785.1 Propionibacterium sp.
CAGCGGGCAATGGAGCTCCTGTCCAGAGGTCGAATGATCAAGGCGACGATGGACACCGCATCTACGCGCATGCAACTCCTCCCGCGACGGGCAGCTTCGCCGCGTCTAGTGCTTGAGTTGTCCGACTCGCAGCAAGTGTGACATCGGCCAGGGAAGGTGCGTCGAGGTGCTGGCTGATGGCACGCGAACGAACAGGGCGGTCACGAGTCGTCGCCCGACTTGGTGCGGTGCCCTTCCGGGATCGCGGCAGCGATCGCCCAGAGTCCGGATGTCACAAGAAGGAAACAGCCAAGAATGAACGCACGGTCACTCGAGAAACCAGAATCGACTATCGCGAGAACGAGCATCACGACGCCGACGAAGGCGATGAACGCGCCAGGCCCACCCATCCGCTGGCTCATGAGCGCCAGTCCCGACCGCCGTGGTGTAGCGCCACGGAACCTGCAAAACTAGCCACTCGTTGCGTCAGCAAAGGGTTACTGTCCTCGTGAGGCGCAACGAGTGGCGCGTTGTGAAGTTTTGGAGGTTTCGCTCAGGATCTCTTCCGACTGCGCGCCACCAGTAGCACGACGAGCGCCCCCAGCGCGACGGTGATGACGGCGGAGCCGAGGACCAAAATGACAATCGCGTTCACGTTGCTCTCCTTCCGGGGCGAGCATCTGTTGTCACCCTCACCCATCATTGCAGAGAGGTCGGGGGGATGCTGCCGGGGCGGAAATGTCGGTGGCTTCAAGGCCCTTCGAGACACTTGCTGGTTGAACTCCCGGCGCGACGCGAGCTCAACCATCAAGGTGAGTCGGGTCGCGCTACTTGTTGGCCTCGATCATCATGCGCAGTTCCTTCTTGAGGTCGTGCACCTCGTCGCGGTGGCGGGCGGCCAGCTCGAACTGCAGTTCGGATGCCGCCTGGTGCATCTGGGCCGTGAGGTCCTCGATCAGCTGGGCGAGCTCCTGTTCCGCCATCGCGGACGTGTCCAGCTTCTTGCTCTCGCCCAGGAGCTGCTTGGTGTCGGCGTCCTCGCGCGCGAGCAGCTCGCTCACGTCGGCGATGCGCTTGCGCAGCGGCGTCGGGTCGATCCCGTGCTCCGTGTTGTACGCCACCTGGATCTCGCGTCGTCGGTTCGTCTCGTCGATGGCCTTCTGCATCGACGGCGTGATCCCGTCGGCGTACATGTGCACCTCGCCAGCGACGTTGCGCGCGGCGCGACCGATCGTCTGGATCAGCGAGCGCTCCGAGCGGAGGAATCCCTCCTTGTCGGCGTCGAGGATCGCCACCAGCGACACCTCCGGGAGGTCCAGGCCCTCGCGCAGCAGGTTGATGCCGACGAGCACGTCGAACTCGCCGAGGCGCAGGTCGCGCAACAGATCGAGGCGCTGCAGCGTGGGAACGTCGGAGTGCAGGTACTGCGTGCGGATGCCGGCCTCGACGAGGTAGTCCGTGAGGTCCTCGGCCATCCGCTTCGTGAGCGTCGTGACGAGCACGCGCTCCCTCTTCTCGACGCGCACCTGCACCTCGTGGATGAGGTCGTCGACCTGCCCCTTGGTGGACTTCAGCACGATCTCCGGATCAACCAGCCCCGTGGGGCGGATGATCAGCTCCACCAGGCCATCGGTGCGCTCCATCTCGTACGGGCCGGGCGTCGCCGACAGGTACACCGTCTGCCCGATCCGCTCCTCGAACTCGTCGAAACGGAGCGGGCGGTTGTCGAGCGCGGTGGGCAGGCGGAAGCCGTGGTCGACCAGCGTGCGCTTGCGGGACGCGTCGCCCTCGTACATGCCCCCGATCTGCGGCACCGTGACGTGCGACTCGTCGACGACCAGCACGAAGTCCTCCGGGAAGTAGTCCAGCAGGCACGACGGGGGAGAACCGGGCTCGCGGCCGTCGACGTGCAGGGAGTAGTTCTCGATGCCGGAGCAGGTGCCGATCTGGTGCATCATCTCCAGGTCGTACGTGGTGCGCATCCTGAGCCGCTGCGCCTCCAGCAGCTGGCCCTGCGCCTCGAGGTCCTGCAGCCGCACCGCCAGCTCCGCCTCGATGCCGGCCATCGCACGCTCCATCCGGTCGTGGCCCGCGGCGTAGTGCGAGGCGGGGAAGACATAGATCTCCTGCTCCTCCCGGATGGTGTGCGCCGTCAGCGGGTGGATGGTCGCGATGCGCTCGATCTCGTCGCCGAAGAACTCGACGCGCACCGCGTTCTCCTCGTACATCGGGTAGATCTCGAGGGTGTCGCCACGCACTTTGAAGGTGCCGCGTCCGCCGCCCATGTCGTTGCGTCCGTACTGGATGTCCACCAGGTGGCGCAGCAGCTCGTCGCGGTCCATCTCGTCGCCGACCCGCAGCGTCACGCGCTGCTTCAGATACTCCTCGGGCGTGCCGAGCCCGTAGATGGCCGACACCGTGGCCACGACGATCACGTCGCGGCGGGTGAGTAGCGAGCTCGTGGCGGCGTGCCGCATCCGCTCGACCTCCTCGTTGAGCGAGGAGTCCTTCTCGATGTAGGTGTCCGACTGGGGGAGGTACGCCTCGGGCTGGTAGTAGTCGTAGTAGGAGACGAAGTACTCGACGGCGTTGTCGGGGAAGAAGTCGCGGAGCTCGGCCGCAAACTGGGCGGCGAGCGTCTTGTTGGGCTGCATGACCAACATCGGCCGCTGCAGGCGCTCGGCGAGCCACGCCACCGTCGCCGTCTTGCCGGTACCCGTCGCGCCCAGCACGACGATGTCCTTCTCCCCGGCCTGGATCCGGGTTTCCAGTTCGTCGATCGCGCGCGGCTGGTCGCCCGACGGCTCGAAATCGGCCTGGACCTTCAGCGGCGCGACCTGGCGCTGCAACTCCTCAATTGGACGCATGTACCCAATTCTAGGACGGGTGGGAAATGTCGGCTTCGAGGTCGGCGGTGCCGCTGACGTTCGACGTCGTGATGCCGCGGGCGAGCCAGATCAACAGGTCATTGGCAGGCCCCAGCACCGTGGTGGTTTCCCCGTCCTCGTCCCCGATGCGCGCGGAGAATCCCTCATCGGCGACGAGCAGCACCGGCGGCAGCTCCTCGCTGCGGGGTCGCCTGACCTCGAGCGCCAGCAACGCCTGCGCCATGTCGTCGTCGACGTCGAGTGCGGCCTCGCCGATGAGGTCGAAGTGGTGCACGACGACCTCCCGCAGCCGCACCAGCGGCACCTCGCGGCCCTGGATCTCCCAACCGCCGCTCAGGGTGACGGCGAGCTCGTCGTCACCGACGACGGCGAGCACGTCCTGCAGCTGACCGGAGGTCTCGTCCAGCTCGATCTGGAGCTCGATGCCGGCATCGAGTGCGCGACGTTCGAGCGCGCGCTGCCGGTCCTCTGCCGAGGGCAAGGCGTGGGCGGAGGCGTCGTCGTGGCGGAGCACCTCGATCATGTTGAGCGCCTCCTCGACGAGGTGCGCGGCGATGTGCGACCGGGTCCATCCAGCCAGCGCGGTCGGCTCGGCCCAATCATCCTCGTCGTACGAGATGGTGGTACCGAGCAGGTGGGCGGTGTGCTCGCGGATCGAGTCGATCACACCGGTGAACGTCACGGCCTCGGTCATGGGTGCCAACCTACCAAAAGCGGCCTTGTCTGAGGAGGCGCATAAGATGGCGAGTTGTGACCGACCAACTCGTGGTGCGCGGCGCGCGCGTCCATAACCTGAAGAACCTCTCCATCGACCTCCCCCGCGACTCGCTCATCGTGTTCACCGGCCTGAGCGGCTCGGGGAAATCGTCGTTGGCGTTCGACACGATCTTCGCCGAGGGTCAGCGTCGCTACGTCGAATCGCTGTCGTCGTACGCGCGGATGTTCCTCGGGCAGATGGACAAGCCCGACGTCGACTTCATCGACGGCCTGTCGCCGGCGGTGTCCATCGACCAGAAGTCCACGAGCCGCAACCCGCGCTCCACGGTCGGCACCATCACCGAGGTCTACGACTACCTGCGCCTGCTGTACGCGCGCATCGGCGTCCCGCACTGCCAGGTCTGCGGTGCACCCATCGGCAAGCAGACGCCGCAGCAGATCGTCGACCGGCTCATGGCGCTGGAGGAGGGCACGCGCTTCCAGATCCTCGCGCCGCTGGTGCGTGGACGCAAGGGCGAGTTCGCCGACATCTTCCGGCAGCTGCTGGGCGACGGGTACGCTCGCGTCCGCATCGACGGCGAGATCCACCAGCTCACCGACCTGCCGAAGATCGACAAGCGCCGCAAGCACGACCTCGAGGTCATCGTCGACCGCGCCGTGGTGCGGCCCACCGCCCAGCAGCGCATCACGGAATCCGTCGAGACGGCGCTGGAACTGGCGGGCGGCGTCGTCGCGATCGACTTCGTCGACCTGCCGGCGGACGACCCCGAGCGCGAGAAGCGCTACTCGGAGAAGCTCGGCTGCCCGAACGACCACGACGTCCACATGGAGGAGCTCGAGCCGAGGCAGTTCTCCTTCAACGGGCCGTGGGGGGCCTGCCCGGGCTGCACCGGGATCGGCTCCGTGCTCGATCCCGACCCGGAGCTGCTGATCCCCGACGAGGACCTCTCGCTGGCGGAGGGTGCCATCGCGCCGTGGAACAACGCGCACATCCGCGGCCACTACGAGCACGTGCTCACGTCCCTCTCCGAGGAGCACGGATTCTCCACAGACACCCCGTGGAAGCAGCTGTCGGCGCCCACGAAGAAGATCCTCCTGCACGGCGTTCCCGGCGCGGTCGTCGTCAAGTACCGCAACCGTTTCGGCCGCATGCGCAGCTTCTCGCAGAAGTACGAGGGCATCATCCCGTTCATCCGGCGTCGTCACGACGAGGCCGAGACCGACTCCGCCCGCGAACGGTGGGGCGCCTACATGCAAGAGGTGGCGTGCTCGTCGTGCGACGGTGACCGGCTCAAGCCGTCGTCGCTGGCGGTGACGGTGCACGGCATGAACATCGCCTCGCTGGTCTCGATGTCGATCGCGGAGGCGGCCGAGTTCCTGAAGAACATCGAGCTGACGAAGACCGAGGCGACGATCGCCGAGCGCGTCATCAAGGAGATCCTGGAGCGGCTCAACTTCCTGCTCGACGTCGGCCTCGACTACCTCACCCTCTCCCGCGCCGCCGCCACGCTCTCGGGCGGCGAGGCACAGCGCATCCGCCTCGCCACGCAGATCGGCTCCGGCCTGGTGGGCGTGCTCTACGTCCTCGACGAGCCCAGCATCGGCCTCCACCAGCGCGACAACCTGCGCCTCATCGGCACGCTCGAACGGCTCCGCAACATGGGCAACACGCTCATCGTCGTCGAACACGACGAGGACACCATCCGGGCCGCGGACTGGGTCGTCGACATCGGCCCCGGCGCGGGCGAACTCGGCGGCGAGATCGTCGTCTCCGGCCCCCTCGACGAGTTGCTGGCCAGCTCGGAGTCGAAGACGGGCAGGTACCTCTCCGGCCAGCTCGCCATCGACGTGCCGGCCGTGCGGAGGCCGGGCAACGGGCAGGTGCTCAAGGTGACCGGGGCGAGGCACAACAACCTGCGGGAGGTGGACGTCGAGTTCCCGCTCGGCAAGTTCATCACCGTCACCGGGGTGTCCGGCTCGGGCAAGTCGTCGCTCGTCAACGGGATCGTCTACCCGGCGGCCGCGAAGGCCATCTACAACGCCAAGGCGGTGCCTGGCAAGCACAAGAAGATCCTAGGCCTGGAGCACCTCGACAAGGTGATCCAGGTGGATCAGTCGCCGATCGGCCGTACGCCCCGCTCCAACCCCGCCACGTACACCGGCGTGTTCGACCGCATCCGCGGCCTCTTCGCGCAGACCCCCG
>JAAYZP010000242.1 GCA_012514785.1 Propionibacterium sp.
CCCAGCGCGAGATCGCTTCGGGGGTGGGGGTGCCGGACGGGGGAGGGGATGCGAGTTCCATGCCCTCCATCAGACTCGCTTCACCGGTCAAAATCAAGGGTGTCCGCTGAGGGCTGCCGGTGCCCCGCGGGGACTTTGTTAACGGGTGCTGGTCACTGGGCGCACAGAGTCACTTTGTCTGGATGGCGAACGGGCGCCCGCGGAGACTTTGGTAACGGGCGCTGGTCTCTGGGCGCACAGGCGTCGTCCTGAGCTTGTCGAAGGGTTCACTATCTCGGGCCCGGTCAGTCGGGGACGACGTCGGCGTTCACGTCGCCGGCCGCGTATGCCGCCTTGAGGTGCCGGTAGGTGCGAGTGAGGAAGGCCAGCAACGTCACGGCCAGCCCGATCACCGAGACCAGCACGAACATCAGCGCGATGCCGCGGGCCTCCCCGTCGCCGAGCAGCCAGCCGAAGGCCTCGCGCCCGGCGGGCGACTCCGCGTACGGAATGATCCAGAACTCGGCCAGTGGGCCGATCACGAACGCGCTCACGGGAGCCGCCGAGACCTCGACGGCCTGCGCGAAGCCGAACACACGCCCCTGCTTCGCCAGCGGCACCACCCGCTGGAGCAACGTCTGCTCGGACGCCTCGATCACGGGGATGATCGCCATGTAGACGGCGATGCCGGCCACCAGCAGCCACACCGAGTCCCGGATGGTGAAGGTGCCCGAGACGAGCCACATCACCACGCAGGCCAGCAGCAGGGCCCGGATCGGCTGCGGGCCCAGGCCGAACCTCGCGATGAGCGCGCCTCCGACGATGAACCCGACCGAGCTGACGCCGAAGACGATGCCCCACGCCTCCACCGACATGAGCGTCAGCCCGTACGGGTCCAGCAGGCCCATGAACACGCCGCCCAGGAAATTGTTGAAGGTGGAGAACAGGATCAGGCCGAGCAATCCCTTCACCGCGACGACCGCCAGCCAGGCGCCGCGGAAGTCCACCGCCTGCGGCGCACCGTCAGCCGCGACGACGGTGGCCTCCGGGATGCGCAGCGTCAGCAGGTGGACCAGCGACGCCGCGATCACGACCACCGAGATGACCAGCACCGCGCCCATGCCGAGCTGCCCGATCGCGAGCCCGGACAGCACGCCGGTGACGAGCATCGTCGCCCCGTTGACGGCGCCGACGAGCCCGTTCGCGTTGGCCCGCCGCTCGGAGACGATGAGCATGGTGACCAACGTCGCCAGCGCGAGCCCGCGGATGTTCGCCAGCAGTGCCCCGCTCAGCACGAGCGCAGCGAAGACCCAGAACCACGGGCTGTCCGAGCGGGCGAGGTCGTCGTCGGGGGTGAGCAGATAGACGGCGGAGGCGAGCCCCAGCAGCACCACGGAGCCGGCGGCGGAGGCGACCATGACCCGGTGCTTGTGGTGCTGGTCGATGAGGGTGCCGAACGGCACGGAGGTGGCCGCCATGCCCAGCATGTACGCCGCTCCCAGCCAGGACGTGACGAGGACGGACCGGGTCTCGAGATAGGCCCAGAACGTCAGCGCGAACCAGATGAAGGCCGTGCCGAGCAGCGCCACGGCGGTGTTCGCGAGTGCGTGGTGGAAGACGCGGCTGCGAGTGCGCACAAGAAATCAAAACACACGGCGCGCCCCCGATCAATAGCGTCGGAAACTCACTCCCGTCCGAGGTCGCCGGTGGCGGGCCCCTCCAAGAGCGTCCCATCGGGCGCGAACCGGGAGCCGTGCAGTGGGCAGTCCCAAGTGCGCTCCGCGTCGTTCCACCGCACGACGCCGCCCAGGTGGGCGCATACCCCGGAGACGCGGCACGTGACGCCGTCGACGGTGGAGACCGCGACGGGCTTGCCCCGCGGCCCGCGGCCCACTAACCCAGCGCCCTCCGGCGGATCCTCGGCGGGCAGGGCGTGCAGGGTGGCCTGCGACCAGTCCTTCGCCAGCACATATGCCACGGACGCGTTCGGCCGCACCCCGCCCATGAGCTTCGGCAGCGAGCCGCGGTTCCGCAGCGCGGACGCCCACGGCATGGAGCCCTCCAGGATCTGCGCGCTCAGCGTCAGCGCCGCGGCGACGGCGTTGGTCATGCCCCACTTGTTGTAGCCGGTGGCGACGAACACCCTGCCGGACGTGCGCGGCATGCGCCCCACGAACGGCACCCGGTCCGACGCCCGGTAGTCCTGCGCGGACCACGCGTGAGTCCGCTCGGCGCCGGGGAAGTGCTCCTTCGTCCAGGCCTCCAGGTCCTCGACGGCGGCCCGCTCCGACGAGGAGCGGCCGCTGACGTGCCCGTTGCCGCCGACGATGAGCCGCTCGCCGTCGACGGTGGGTACGGACCGCAGCGAGCGCGTCGGCTCGTCGACGCCCAGGTACATGCCCTGCGGCGGCGATCCGACGGTGTACGCCGTCGCGTACGAGCGCAACGGCACCACCTTCGCGAAGTAGCCGCCCCGGTCGAGCACGGGGATGCCGGTGGCGAGGATCACCCGGTCGGTGCGCAGGTCACCGCCCGTGGTGACCGCACGCACCGGCGCGTCGGCAGCGTTGGTCCTCGCATCCGTGAGGCGCACGCCCTCGAAGATCCGGCCGCCGTGGCGGCGTAGCTCCGCCGCGAGCACGTCGAGCACCTCCAGCGGGTGCACCTGCGCCTGGTCGGGGAGCAGGAGCGCCCCGGTGACGGGGAACGGCAGCTCCGTGTCCTTAGCCCAGCCGACGTCGAGTCCGCCCCGCAGGCCAGCGTCCAGCTCGCCCTCCAGCGCGCGCCGGCCCGACTCCGTCGTGGCGTACGTGTAGGCGGGGCGGCGCTGGTACCCGATGCCGTGGTCCTCGAGGAGCCGCAGCAGCCAGCTCTGGCCCTCGCGGTTGGCCTCGACGTAGGCGCGCAGCACCTCCTCGCTCTGGTGCCCGAGGATGTCGGAGAGGACGAGGCCCTGCAGCAGCGAGACCTTCGCCGTCGTGTGCCCGGTGGTGACCGCGCCGACGCTGCGGGCCTCGACGACGGCGACCCGCTGCCCGGAGCGGGCGAGCAGCAGGGCGGTGGCGAGGCCGGTGAGCCCGGCCCCGGCGATCACGGTGTCGAACCGGTCGCCGTCCTCGAACGCCGACGGCTCCGGCGTGGCTGGCGGATGGGTGGCGAACCAGAGGGATTCCATGTCCCATCCTCACCCATGAGGCGCTCAGAAGCCAGACTTTCCCCGTCGCGAATCGAGCCGGCTGGGTGGGACGTGCCAGACTGGCTGGGTGCGTAACGTTGTGCTCCTCGGCTCCACCGGCTCGATCGGTACCCAGACCCTCGACGTGATCTCGACGCGTCGGGACCAATTCCGGGTGGTCGGCCTATCCGCCTCCGGCGGCAACATCGACCTGCTGGCCCGCCAGATCGCCGAGTTCCAGCCCGCGACGGTGGCGCTCGCCCGCGCGTCGAAGGCCCGCGAGCTGATGGACGCGCTCTACGCCGTCGCCCGCGAGCGCGGCTGGGCGCAGGGGGAGTACCAGCTCCCGAAGCTCCTGCTCGGGCCGAACGCCTCCACCGAGCTCGCCGCCGCCGACTGCGACGTCGTCGTCAACGCCATCACCGGCGCCGCCGGACTCGAGCCGACGCTCGCCACCCTCGCCGCCGGCACCACCCTCGCGCTGGCCAACAAGGAATCCCTGGTCATCGGCGGCCACCTCGTCACCGACGCCGCCGCCCCGGGCCAGATCGTCGCCGTCGACTCCGAGCACTCCGCCTTCGCCCAGGCCCTGCGCGCCGGCCGCCGCGACGAGGTGCGACGACTCATCCTCACTGCCAGCGGCGGCCCCTTCCGCGGCCGCACCCGCGACGAACTCGCCGACGTCACCGCCGAGCAGGCCATGGCCCACCCCACCTGGGACATGGGGCGCGTGATCACCATCAACTCCGCCACGCTCGTCAACAA
>JAAYZP010000243.1 GCA_012514785.1 Propionibacterium sp.
CCACCAGCGGCGAATACTCCTCCTCCACCACCACGAGGTGCGGGTCCGCCACCTCGAACTGGTAGGCCAGCTCCTTGGCCGCGGACCGCCACGACAGCGGCGCGAGCGCGATGCCGAGGCGCGCACAGGCGAAGAGGAGGACGACGTGGTCGGCGCTGTTGCCCGTCACCGTCGCAATCCTGTCGCCGGGCCGGTAGCCCGCCGCCGACAACCGCGCCGTCAGCCGTTCGACCCGGTGCCCGAGCTGGGCGTAGGTCGTCGTGACGCCGCGGTCGTCGATCGCCACGCGGTGCGCGAAGGAGCGCGCCGAATGGGTCAGCCACCGGCCGATGGTCAGTTCGTCGTTCACACTGGTTCCTTGATCGGTTCGTCCTCCACGGGAACCTTACGGAACCGGTCCACCAGCGCGGAGAGCCCCCCGGGCAGGAACATGACGATCAGGATGAACAACGTGCCCAGGATGAACAGCGGCTCGCTGAGCGGGATCCGGAGCACCGCGGGCAGCTCCCGGATCGCGTCGTGCGAGGCGAGGGCCACCAGCCGCTGGTCGAGGATCGTGTACACCGTCGCGCCGACGACCACGCCCCAGCGCCGGCCGACGCCGCCCAGCACCACCATCACCAGCAGCGTGAGCGTGAACTCCGCGGTGGTGTGGGTGTGCGCGGCACCGGACTGGAGCAGGAGGAACGCCATGCCGGTCACGATGGCGAGGCTGCCGCCGATCACGAAGGCGATCAGCTTCACGACGAACGGGCGCCCGCCGAGCACGCGCACCCGCATCTCGTTCTCGCGCGTGGCCGCGATGCCGTGGCCCGCCCGCGAGTACTCGATCCACGCCACGACGGCGAACACCACCACGACGACGGCGAGCGCCAGCCAGTACAGGTACTTCGTGTTGACCACGCCGATGAAGAAGTCCGGCACGTTCGACGTCGCGAGCGCCAGGCCCTCGTCGCCGCCGGTGTAGCCGCCGGGGTTGCGTCGGACGAACACGTTGCCCGCCTGCGCGAACGCCAGCGTGACCATCGCGAACGAGATGCCGGAGACCCTGAGCGAGATCGCGCCCAGGATGTGGGTGACGAAGATGCCGATCACGAGCACGATCAGCGCCGCCGGCAGCAGGGGGATGTCGGTGCGCTGCAGCACGATGCCGAGCCCGTAGACGCCGATGCCGAAGTACAGCGCGTGCCCGAAGCTCAACATGCCGGCCAGCCCGAAGATCATGTGGTAGCTGAGGGCCAGCGAGACCATGAGCATGATGTAGGCCATCAGGTGCAGCGAGCCGGGCGTGTAGGTGGGGCCCGGCAGCAGGCCGAGCCCGGGCAGGTTCAGCATCGGCAGGAGCGCCAGGAATGCGACGATGGCCACGGCCACTGCCAGTTCGAGCCAACCGCCCGCGATGCGCTTCTTCGATGTGGCTTGCGAGCTCATCACGCCGCCTTCCTTCCCAAGAGGCCCTGCGGGCGCACGAGTAGCACGACCGCCAGCAGCAGCACGACGATGAGGTCGCCGTAGCCCCAGTAATAGTTGGTGAACTGCTGGAGCACCGCCACGAGGATCGACGCCACCGCAGCACCCGCGAGTGAGCCGAGGCCGCCGATGACGGTGACGATGAAGGCGAAGATCAGGAGCGATCCGCCCATCAGCGGCGAGACGTAGCCGAAGTAATTGCTGGCCAGCACCCCGCCGATGCCCGCCGCGATGCCACCGATGGTGAACACGAGCGTGAACGCGCGGCGCACGTCGATGCCGAGCGCGGTGACCATGGAGCGGTTCTCCACGCCGGCGCGGATGATGAGGCCGTAGCGGGTCTTCCTCAGGAACACGAGGAGCCCGATGAGCACCAGGACGGCAGCGCCGATGGCGATGAACACGCTGTTGGGCACGGGGGCGCCGGCGATCGTGGTGGTCTCGATCAGCCAGGGCATGCGTTGGATGTTGATCGGGTCCGGCCCCCAGATGCCCTCGAAGAGCGCGACGGTGGCGAGCGACAGGCCGACGGTGACGAGCACCTGTTCGATGTGCCGTTCGTACAGCGGCCGGATCAGGAGGAACTCCGTCAGCGCCGCGACGATTGCGCCGACGAGGATCGCGACGAGGAAGCCCGTCAGCGTGTCGAGCCCGATGCGGCGGCCCACCTCCCAGCCGGCGAACGCCGACAGCGTGAGGAACGAGCCGTGGGCGAAGTTCAGCACGCCCATCAGTCCGTAGATCAGCGACAGGCCGGAGGCGACGAGGAAGTACAGGGCACCGAGGCCGAGCCCGGTGATCAGCAGGAGGATGAAGGTACTCACGCCGCCGCCTCCCCGTGGACGCCCAGCAGCTGCTGGATGCGTTCGGGATCGTCGAGCAGCTCCCTTGCGGGGCCGGTATGCACGACGCGGCCGGCGTCGATCACGACGACGCGTTCAGCCAGCAGGTCGATGACCTTCAGGTTCTGCTCGACGAGCACCACCGGCACGGTCTTGGCCGCCTCCCGGAGGACGTCGGCGACCTCGTCGACGATCTTCGGCGCGAGCCCTTTGGTGGGCTCGTCGACGAGCAGGAGCTTGTTGTCGTTGACGAGTGCGCGGGCGAGCGAGACCATCTGCTGCTGCCCGCCCGAGAGGGTGCCGGCGCGCTGCTGCGCACGCTCTACGACCACCTCGGGGAACAGCTCGCGCACGAAGTCGAGCCGCGGCGATCGCTGGCGCACCGCGAGCGAGATGTTCTCGGCCACGGTGAGCCCGGTGAAGACCTCGCGATCCTCCGGCACGTAGCCGACGCCGAGCTGGACGATCCGGTGGGTGTGCATGTGGACGATGCGGCGCCCCTCGAGCGTCACCTCGCCGGAGCGGTTGATGAGGCCGAGGATGGCCTTGATCGTGGAGGTCTTGCCGACGCCGTTGCGTCCCAGCACGGCGGTCACGCCGGTGGCGGGCACCTCGAAGGAGACGTCCTCGACGACCTGCTGGCCCGCGATGGTGCCGGTCAGGTGCGACACGGTCAGTACGTGGTTCATGATGCGATGTCCCCCAGGTAGGCGGACTGCACGGCTTCGTTCTTCATGATCCCTTCGGGGGTGTCGACGGCGATCATCTCGCCGTGGTGCATGACGGCCACGCGGTCCACGAGGCCGAGCACGACGTCGAGGTGGTGCTCGACGATCATCACGCTGCTGCCCGTGGCGTGGAGGCCGCGGATCACCTCGGTGAGGTCGGGCACGTCGTGGCTGGAGACGCCGGCCATGGGTTCGTCGAGCAGGATTAGGGCCGGGTGCTGCGCCAGAAGCACCGCGATCTCGAGCTTGCGCTTGTCGCCGTGCGACAGGTTGCCGGCGAGCGTGCGGTACTTCGCCAGCCGCACGGTGGCGAGGTGGCCGTACGCCTCGGTGGTGGCCTCGTCGTCGCGGCGGGGGAACTGCAGCACGGACAGGTTGCCGCCGAGGCGCTGCTGCGCGGCGAGGCGGACGTTCTCCAGGACGGAGAGGTGGGGGAACACGCTGGAGGTCTGGAACGTGCGGCCGAGACCCATGCGGGAGCGCTTGGCGATCGGGTAGCGGGTGACGTCCTGACCGCGGAGCAGCACGGTGCCGGAGGTGACGGTGTTGATGCCGGAGATGAGGTTGAACAGGGAGGTCTTGCCGGCGCCGTTGGGGCCGATCACGCCGACGATCTCGCCGTCGGCCACCGACAGGTTCACGCCTCGCACGATCTTGGCGCCGCCGACCTGCCAGGACAGGTCACGCAGTTCGATCGCCGGGGTGCCGGAGCCCTGCGGGGCCCCGGCACTCGTCGTCGTAGCTTCGGACACGGGCTTACTGCTCCGCGGGCGCGGCGTCCTCGGCCGACACCGTGTCGAGGAGCTCGGGGACCCAGGTGTCGCCGTCGGCCACCAGGCGGGCCTGGAACATCGGCTGGATCATGGCGTGGTCGCTGGCGCGGATGGTCTGGCGGCCCTTCGGCGCGTCGAACTCCCAGCCTTCGAGTGCCGCGATCATCGCGTCGACGTCGTCGCCACCCTCGGCGACGGCGTGGACGATCATCTGTGCCGCGACGAAGCCGTCCGGCGTGAACAGATCCACCTGGGCGTCCATGGCGGTGACGCGGTCGATCATGGCCTGCTCGACCTCGTTGCCGGCGGCTCCCTCGAAGTAGTGGTTGAGGAAGTCGATCTGGTCGGAGGCTTCGCCGTAGGCGTTGTAGGTGGAGACATCTCCCAGGCCGGTGACGACGGTGGTGGCGTCGAACACGCCCTGCTGGGAGAGGCCCTGCCACATGGCGCCGGAGGTGGCACCGGCCCAGGCGACGAACACCATGTCGGGGGCGGTGTCGATGATCTGGCGAGCGAACGGGGTGAACTCGGTGGCGTCCTCGGGGACGAGCAGGCTGTCGACCTCGGCACCCGCGGCACCGAAGACGGCTTCGACGGCGGCGACGTTGCCCTGCCCGAACGCGTTGTCCTGCGCGAAGACCAGCACGCTGGCGCCCTCCTCGACGAACGAGGTGGCGGCGGTGACGTCCTGGATCGACTGGCGGCCGGAGCGGAACGTGTAGCCGTTGATGCCGGTGACGGCGTCTGCGGCGGCCGGGCCGGAGATGTAGAGCACCTGGTTCTGTTCGGCCTGCTCGGCCATGGCCAGCGCGACACCGGAGACGACGGTGCCGGCGAGGATCTTGGTGCCGTTGCCGATCGCGTCCTTGGCTGCGGCGACGGCCTTGTCAGGCGTGCCGGCGTCGTCGGTGTAGACGATCTCCAGGGGCACGCCGTCGACCTCGCCGGTGCCGTCGGTGGCGTAGTCGA
>JAAYZP010000244.1 GCA_012514785.1 Propionibacterium sp.
CCTACGGCACCAACAGCGAGTTCGGCTTCGACTACCTGCGCGACAACGGCATGGCCACCGACCTGCGCGAGCAGGTGCAGCGCGGCTACCACTACGCGATCGTCGACGAGGTGGACAGCATCCTGATCGACGAGGCGCGCACGCCGCTGATCATCTCCGGCCCGGCGGCCCACTCCTCGCACCAGTACGTGGACCTCAAGCCCAAGGTCGAGCGGCTCGTCAAGCGGCAGATGGCCTTCGTCAACGACCTGGTCGCCGAAGTGCGCAAGGCCATGGAAGCGGGGGATTCGGAAAAGGCCATGCACCGCCTCTACCAGATCTACCACGGCATGCCGAAGCACAAGCAGTTCATGCACATGCTGGAGGACGTGGCCGTCCGCAAGCTCCACGAGAACGTCGAGAGCATGATGCTGACCGACCTCCACAAGGAGGAGGCGCGGGCGCTGCGCGAGGAGCTGTTCTTCACGATCGACGAGCGCACGCGCGAGGCCTCGCTGACCGACCGCGGCTGCGAGGAGCTCAACCCCGGCGACCCGGAGATGTTCGTCGTCCCGGACATCATCTCCGCGATGGCGGTGATCGATTCGGAGAACCTTTCGAAACAGGAGCGCAACCAGCGCCGCCAGGAGGTGCAGGCCCAGTTCGCCGACCGCAGCGAGCGGATCCACAACGTGGACCAGCTCCTCAAGGCCTTCTGCCTCTACGAGAAGGACGTCGAGTACGTGGTCATGGAGAACCGCGTGCTGATCGTCGACGAGTTCACCGGCCGCATCCTGCCGGGCCGGCGCTGGAGCGACGGGCTGCACCAGGCCGTGGAGGCCAAGGAAGGGGTCGAGATCGAGCGCGAGACGCAGACCCTGGCGACGATCACGATCCAGAACTACTTCCGCATGTACCGGAAGCTGGCCGGCATGACGGGCACGGCCGAGACGGAGGCGGGGGAGTTCAACGAGATCTACAAGCTCGACGTCATCGTGATCCCGACGAACCGCCCCGTGCGGCGGGTCGATGCCAACGACCTGATGTTCCGCACCCAGCGCGAGAAGTTCAAGGCGATCATCGACGACGTCTCCGAGCGGCATGGCCGGGGGCAGCCCGTGCTGCTCGGCACGGTATCGGTGGACACCTCGGAGATCCTGAGCCGCCTGTTGCGGCGCGCCAACATCCCCCACAACGTCCTGAACGCCAAGAACCACGCCCGCGAGGCCGAGATCGTCTCCCTGGCCGGCCAGCCGGGCGCGGTCACGATCGCCACGAACATGGCCGGACGCGGCACCGACATCAAGCTCGGCGAGGGCGTGGTCTGGATCGAACGCGACCTGATCCTCTCCCAGACGGCGCTCGACGAGAAGCCCGCCGGCAGCCCCGGGACGCTGCGCCAGCTCCTGACGGAGAAACCCTGCGGCCTGCACGTCATCGGCTCCGAGCGCCACGAGTCGCGGCGCATCGACCGGCAGCTCCGCGGACGCTGCGCCCGCCAGGGAGACCCCGGCTCCTCCTGCTTCTTCATCTCGCTCGAAGACAACTTGATGCGGCTCTTCGGCTCCGAGCGGATCGCCAACATCATGGGGCGCCTCGGCATGCAGGAGGGCGACGCCATCGAGCACCGCTGGCTCAACCGCTCGGTGGAAACCGCCCAGCGACGCGTCGAGCAGCACAACTTCTCGATCCGCAAGCGCACGCTGGAATACGACGACGTGATGAACCGCCAGCGCGAGGTCGTCTACGGCTTCCGCAGCGAGGTCATCGCCGCGGAAGACGTCCGCGAGATGATCCTGGACGTCTTCCACGACGTCGTCCTCACGCAGTGCGAGGCCTACCTCTTCTCGGCCAAGGAGGCACGCGCCGAGGAACTCCATGAATGGGTGCTGTCCACCTTCCCGGTCATGCTGCGCGCCGAGGAGCTCGAAGGCTTCAAGGGCACGCCGGAACCCGCCGCCGAACTCGTCTTCGAGCGCGTCCGGGAGTCCTACGAGGTGAAGTGCTCGCTCGAGGACCCGAACGTGCTCGGCATCATGGAGCGCCAGGTCGTGCTGCACTGCATCGACACCCAGTGGCAGGACTACCTGCGCGCGCTCGACGAGCTGCGCGACGGCGTGCGGCTGCGTGCCTACGGGCAGCGGGATCCGCTCGTCGAATACAAGCGCGAGGCATCCACCCTCTTCGACGAGCTGATGGCCCGGATCAAGAGCGGCATCTGCACCGACGTCTTCCGCTCCTCGACGTCCCTGCAGTCGATGCAGGGCTTCATGGCCCGTCTGCGCGGCGCGCCGCGCCGCCTGCAGACCCAGCACGCCAGCGTCTCGCTGCTCCAGGGAACGCCGCCCGCCGCGGGCGGCGCAGCCCCCGGGACCCCGGCGACAGCCCCGGCGGCCGGCTCGAACCCGATGTCCAGCTTCGTGGACGCCCTCCTGCAGCAGTCGGAGCCGTCCGCGTCCAGCCCGCGCAACGCCCCCGCACCCGCGGCGGC
>JAAYZP010000245.1 GCA_012514785.1 Propionibacterium sp.
AGGCGGAGTCGCCCGAGTGGATGCCGGCCTCCTCGATGTGCTCCATCACCCCGCCGAGGTAGAGCTCCTCGCCGTCGTAGAGCGCGTCGACGTCGATCTCGACGGCGTCGCCCAGGAAGCGGTCCACCAGCACCGGCTTGTCGTCGGAGACCTCGGTGGCCTCGGCGATGTAGCGCTCGATGGATTCGTCGTTGTAGACGATCTTCATGCCGCGCCCGCCGAGCACGTAGCTCGGGCGCACCAGCACCGGGTAGCCGATCTCGGCCGCGATCGCCTTCGCCTCGTCGGCGGAGTGCGCCATGCCGTGCTTGGGCGCATGCAGCCCCGCGCGCTCCAGGACGCGGCCGAACGCTCCGCGCTCCTCCGCCAGGTCGATCGCCTCGGGGGTGGTGCCGACGATCGGCACCCCGGCGTCCTTTAGCACCTGCGCGAGCTTCAGAGGCGTCTGCCCGCCGAGCTGGCAGATGACGCCGGCGACGGGCCCTGCGGCGAGCTCCGCGTGGTAGACCTCCAGGACGTCCTCTGCGGTCAGCGGCTCGAAGTAGAGCCGGTCGGCCGTGTCGTAGTCGGTGGAGACCGTCTCCGGGTTGCAGTTGACCATCACGGCCTCGTAGCCGGCCTCGCGCAGCGCCATCGTCGCGTGGACGCACGAGTAGTCGAACTCGATGCCCTGCCCGATGCGGTTGGGGCCCGATCCGAGGATCAGCACCGCCTCCTTGTCGCGGCGTGGCACCTCGTTCTCCTCGTCGTAGGACGAGTAGAGGTAGGGCGTCAGCGCCTCGAACTCGGCCGCGCACGTGTCAACGGCCTTGTATACGGGGCGGATGCCGAGGGCGTGCCGCACGCCGCGGACGACGTCGGTGCTGAGGTTGCGGAGCGAGGCGACCTGGCCGTCGGAGAGTCCGTAGCGCTTGGCGCGCCGCAGGACCGCGGGGTTCAGCTCCGGGGCTGCCCGCACCTCCTCGGCAACCTCCAGGATGAGGACCAGTTGGTCGAGGAACCACGGGTCGATCTTGGTGGCGTCGAAGATCTGCTCGACGGTGGCCCCGGCCCGCAGCGCCAACATCACCTTGGCGAGCCGCCCGTCGTGCGGGCGCGCGATCTCGACCAGCAGCGCGTCGACGTCGCCGGGATCCGAGACGAAGTCGAACGGTGCCTTCGGGTCCTCCAGCGAGCGCAGGGCTTTGCCGAGCGCCTCGGCGAAGTTGCGGCCGATGCCCATCACTTCGCCCACCGACTTCATGTGCGTGGTCAGCGTCGATTCCGCCGCGGGGAACTTCTCGAATGCGAACCGCGGCACCTTGACGATCATGTAGTCGAGCGCCGGCTCGAAGCTCGCGGGGGTCTCACCCGTGATGTCGTTGGGGATCTCGTCGAGCGTGTAACCAACGGCCACCTTCGCCGCGATCTTCGCGATCGGGAAGCCCGTGGCCTTCGACGCGAGCGCGGAGCTGCGCGAGACGCGCGGGTTCATCTCGATCACGATCATCCGGCCGTCGACCGGGTTGATGGCGAACTGGATGTTGCAGCCGCCGGTCTCCACGCCCACCTCGCGGATGATCGCGATGCCGACGTCGCGCATGCGCTGCAGCTCGCGGTCGGTGAGCGTCATGGCGGGCGCGACGGTGATCGCGTCGCCGGTGTGCACGCCCATCGGATCGAGGTTCTCGATCGAGCAGACGACGACGACGTTGTCCGCGCGGTCGCGCATGACCTCGAGCTCGAACTCCTTCCAGCCGAGGATCGACTCCTCGATGAGGACCTCGGTGGTGGGGCTGGCGGCCAGCCCCGCCCCGGCGATGGAGCGCAGCTCGGCCTCGTCGTGCGCGAACCCGGAGCCCACGCCGCCCATGGTGAAGCTGGGGCGCACCACGACCGGATAGCCGAGTGCGTCGGCCGCCTCGATCACCTGGTCCATGGTGTGGCAGATCTGCGACCTCGCCACCTCCGGGGCGCCGCCGTCGATGTAGTCGAGGCCGAGGACGACGTCCTTGAACTGCTCGCGGTCCTCTCCCTTCTGGATGGCCTCCACCGATGCGCCGAGCAGCTCGACGCCGTACTTCTCGAAGACGCCGGCGTCGCTCAGGGCGACGGCGACGTTCAGCGCGGTCTGCCCGCCGAGGGTGGCCAGCACGGCGTCGGGGCGCTCGATCTCGATGACGCGCTCGACGAACTCGGGCGTGATGGGCTCGACGTAGGTGGCGTCGGCGAACTCGGGGTCGGTCATGATCGTGGCCGGGTTGGAGTTGACCAGGATCACGCGGTAGCCCTCGTCGCGCAGGACGCGACAGGCCTGGGTGCCCGAGTAGTCGAACTCGCACGCCTGGCCGATGACGATCGGCCCGGAGCCGATGATGAGAATGCTCTCGAG
>JAAYZP010000246.1 GCA_012514785.1 Propionibacterium sp.
AGGGCGCCATCCTCACGCAGCTCAGCTCCTGGTGGTTCCAGCAGTTCGGCGACATCGAGAACCACGTCGTGAGCACCGCGGTCCCCGACCTCGTCGCCGGCCGGGCAGTGATCGTGGAGGCGCTGGAGATGATCGAGGTCGAGTGCGTCGCGCGCGGCTACCTCACGGGTTCGGGCTGGGCCGAGTACCGGGAATCCGGCACGGTCTGCGGCATCCGCCTGCCCGACGGCCTCCGTGACGGCGACCAGCTCCCCGAACCGATCTTCACGCCGGCGATCAAGGCGAAGGTGGGGGAGCACGACGAGAACGTCGACTTCGACACCATCGCCCGCCTCCACGGCGGTGAGCTCGCCGAGCAACTCCGCGGCATCACGCTCGGCATCTACGCCCGCGCCGCCACGATGGCCGCGCAGCGGGGCATCATCCTGGCGGACACCAAGTTCGAGTTCGGCCGACGCCCGGGCGAGGCCGGGCTGGTCCTCGCCGACGAGGTGCTGACCCCCGACTCCTCGCGGTTCTGGGACGCGAAGCGCTGGAACCCGGGGGAGTCGCTGCCGAGTTTCGACAAGCAGTTCGTGCGCGACTGGCTGGCGAACGAGTCCGGCTGGGACCCGAATTCGGACGCGCCCCCGCCCGAGCTGCCCGGCGAGATCGTCGAGGCCACCCGGGCGCGGTACCTGGAGGCCTTCGAGCGCCTCACCCTCCGCGCCCCGGTCCTCGAGAGCTAGGACTTTTCGGCGACCGGCAGTGTGGGTGTTGGCGGTGACGCCGCACTGAGGTCGGAGTGCCCGGCGAACGTGCCCTGCGCGCGGCGCACGCCGTGCACCGGGTGCTTCGGCACGATGTCGGCAAGGAATGCGTAATCCTTCCGCACGTACTCGGCTCGCAGGTCGCCGGCGTCGGCGCGGGACTTCGTGGTCGTCCACCAGTCCGAGATGTCGCCCCAACCGGGGGCCGACAGCGAGCCACCGAACTCCTGCACCGCCAGCGACGAGCAGAGCGAGGCGAACTTCATCCGCTCCTCCAGCGGCCAGCCCGCGAGCGTGCCCAGCACGATCGCGGATGCGAACACGTCGCCCGCGCCCGTGGCATCCACCGCCTCGACGGCCACAGCAGGGCAGAACGCCTCCTCGCCGGTGGACTGGTCGATCGCATAAGAGCCGGCGACGCCGTCGGTGACGACGGCGAACGGCACCAGCTCGGAGAGCTTCCGCACTGCCTTCGCGGGGGAATCGGTGCGCGTGTAGCCCATCGCCTCGACGGCGTTGGGGGTGAACGCGTGGCAGTGCTGCAGCGGGTCGAGGTGCGCGGGGTCCCAGCGGCCGGTCTCGTCGAAGCCGACGTCGGCGAACATGATGGTGCCGCGCGTGGCCAGGTCGCGCCACCAGGAGGTGTCACCGCTCAGGTCGACGACGGCCGCCCGTGCCTGCGGCGCGCTCAGGATGTGGCGCTCCAACGACTCCGGCAGCGGGTGTCCGTGCGTGACCATCGCGCGGTCGCCCTCGACGGTCATCGCCACGGTGAGCGCGGAGTGGAAGTTCTGGAATCGGGGGGAGGAGCTGAGGTCGATGCGCTCCTGAAGCGAGAGCGTTTCCCACATCCAGTCGGCGTAGGCGTCGTCCCCGAAGCCGGCCACCAGGCCGGTGCGGAGCCCGAGGCGGGCGAGCGCCGTCGACAGGTTGGCGATGCCGCCGGGGCAGGAACCCATGCCGGTGGCCCACAGCTCCTCGCCGGGCTGGGCCAGGCGGCTGAGCCCGGTGAAGATGATGTCGAAGAACACGGTGCCGCTGGTCAACACGTCCAGCGGGGGGTCGTCGGGGCTGCGTTCGTCGGCCAGGGGGTCCCAGCTCCAGCACCGCTCGCAGCGGATGTCGTCGTGGTCGTGGTCGTTCATTCCTTGGCCGCTCCTTCCAGCATGCCCGAGATGAAGTAGCGCTGCAGTGCGAGGAACACCAGCACGATGGGCGTGGCGATGATGATCCCGGCCGCGGCGATCAGCGCCCCGTCGGCCGTGTACTGCCCCTTGAACACCGACAGGCCGAGCGGTGCCGTGCGCCATGCGGCACCGGGCGACATCACCAGCGGGATCAGGAACTCGTTCCACGTCCACATGAACATCAGCACGCTCACGGTCGCGATCGACGGGATCGCAGGGGGAGCCATGACGCGCCACAGCGTGCCCATGCTGTTGGTGCCGTCGATGGCGGCAGCCTCGATCAGGTTGGCGGGCATCGCGCGGAACTGCGCCCGCATCCAGAACGTGCCGAAGGCGATGGACTGCGCCATCTGCGGTAGCGCGATCGCCCAGATCGTGTCCGTGAGGCCGAAGTCACGGAAGTCGTAGAACAGCGGGATGATGATGGCTTCGGCGGGCACCATCATGCCGAACAGGAACAGGTAGAACAGCGCGGTCGAGCCGCGGAAGCGCATCGTGCCGAACGCGTACCCGGCGAGGATCGACAGCACGAGTGCCACTGGCACCACGAGCAGCGCCACCAACAGCGATCGCAGCAACGCCGGCCCGAAGGAGCCCTCGTTCCAGGCGTCGACGATGTTGTGCCAGTGGGGACCGGACTCGGCCACGCCGAGTTGGGGGCCGAGGGCGGTGAGCACGATCGTGATGATCGGGAACAGCGCGAACAGCGAGAACAGCGTCAGGATGATGTAGTTGAGGGCCTTCTCCCCGGGGGAAACGCTCATCGGCCAGCCACCCTTCGCTCCTCGCCGATCCGGCTGACGAACACGTTGATGATGAACACCAGCACGGTCAGCACGATCGCCAGAGCGGACGCGGAGCCGATCTGCTTGAGCTGGAACGCGCGGTTGTAGACCTCGTAGGCGGGCACCGTCGTCGCGCTGCCGGGGCCGCCGCTGGTGGTCATGTAGATGAGGTCGAAGGTCTTCAGCGCGGCGATGATCGTCAGCACCAGCGCGGTCGAGATCTCCCCCTTGACCGCGGGCAGGGTGATCGCGAAGAACTCGCGGATCGGGCCCGCGCCGTCGAGCCGGGAGGCCTCGTAGAGATCGTTGGGGATGCGGTTCATGCCGGCGAGTAGCAGCAGCATCACGAGGCCGGTCTCGAGCCAGAACCCGATGATGCCGACGGCGGTGAGCGCCAGGTTCGGCTCGCCCAGCCAGCCGATGTCGGACTCGACGCCGATGAGGCCGAGCATCTGGTTGAGCGTGCCTCGCGGGGTGTAGATCTGCCGCCACGCCACCGCGACCACGACGAGCGCGATCACCTGCGGCAGGAAGATCAGAACCCGGTACACACCCATGCCGCGGACCTGCCCGCGGCGCAGGATCGCGGCGAGGACGAGGCCCACGACGAGCGGCAGGATCGAGTAGAAGAGGATGAGGTAGAGCGCGTTGCCGATCGCGGCGAGGAACCGGCCGTCGTCCAGCAGGGCCAGGTAGTTGTCGAAGCCGACGAACGTCGAGGGCCCGAACCCGGGCCAGTCGTAGAGCGAGAACTGCGCCGTCCGGGCCACCGGGTAGAGGAGGAATGCTCCGTAGACCAGAAGGGCCGGGAGGAGGTACAGGTAGGGGGTCACGCCGCTGCGGACCACCGCTGATGGCCGCTCCCGGCCCTTCCGGTTCTTCATCGTTCAGTTACTCTCCGACGAACGCCTGGTAGTCGTCCTCGAAGGCCTGCAGCACTTCGTCGACGCTGAGCTGTCCGCCGAGCACCTCCTGGAAGCCCTGGCCCGCCGTGTCCGGGAAGGTCGGGGTGGCCCAGTCGAGGTACGGCAGCAGGGTGCCGCCGGTGGAGACGGCGTCGAAGGCCTCGAAGATGTCCCGCTGCACGCCGGACTCCGGGGCGAGCTCCGCCGTGTCGTTGACCGGCATGCCGCCGTTCTCCGCGATCAGCGCCATGGCCTCGTCACTGGTGACGAAGTCGATGTAGGCGGCTGCCGCGTCGACGTTCGCCGCGTTGGCCGGGATGCTGAACGGGATGCCGGTGGCGCCGGTGGAGGCGAGGGTGCCGTCGATGCCGGGCGGCGGGGCCATGAAGCCGACGTCCTCGCCCATCAGGGACTCGAGGTCGCCGCCGAGCCAGTTGCCGGCCGGTAGGAACACGCCCGTGCCCTCGGCGAAATCCACTGAGGCCAGGTCGTAGTCGGTGCCGTTGGGGGAGGAACCGAAGTAGCCCTCGGTGCCCCAGGTGCCGAACTGCTCGAGCGCCTCGCGGTTGCCGTCGGTGAGCCAGCTGGCGCCGTCGTTGCCGCGGCCGAGGTCGTCGATCTCGTCGACGGGCACGTAGTTGGCCTGCAGCGGTCCGAAGACGTGGAAGGCCGGCCACTGGTCGATGTTGCCCAGCACCATCGGCTGCTCGTCGGCTTCGCGGGCGGTCTCGAGCGCCGCGAAGTAGTCGTCCCAGGTCTCGGGCAGTTCGATGCCGAGCTCGTCGAGCTTCGTCTGGTTGTAGAAGATGCCGACGATCTCACCCGTCTGCGGGACGCCGTAGAGGTTGCCGTCGCCGAACGTGGCGCCGTCGGCGGAGTAGCGGGAGTTGGCGAGCACGGACTCGCCGAAGCGGTCCGTCCAGCCGTACGCCTCGGCGTACGGTTCGAGGTCGGTGAGCTGGCCCGCGGCGACATACTGGCCCATGTCGGCGCGCGCGTTGTTGACCTGCGCGACGTCGGGCACGTCGTTGCCGGAGAGCGCCAGCGCGATCTGCGACTGGAGGTCGTCGTTGGACTGGCTCACGCGGTTGATCGTGACGTTGGGGTACTGGTCCTCGAAGGCCTCGTTCAGGGCGACGAGGGCGTCGTTCTGCGAACCGCGCACCTCCTGGTCCCAGACGGTGAGCTCGATGTCGCCCAGGCTGGCGATGTCGGTGACGACCTCGCCCTCGGGGGCGGGGGCCTCACCGTCGGTGGTCCCACCTGCGGTGGGCTCGTCTGTCGGTGGGGTGGTGGGGGTGTTGTCCCCGGGCGCGCACGCTGCAAGCGTGAGGGTGGCCGCAGCGGCTAGCGCCGTGACGGATAGGATGCGACGTCGCATGGCAAACCTCTCAAGTGTCGACTCTGAAACTTGACATCCATCATGTCAGTAGATGAGCAAGGATGCCAGTTAATTTGTGAAAATGACGGGAAATGACGTTTTCGGTGCTAGCTTAGCGGCATGCTCTCCGAAGACCGGCAACTGCGTATCATCGCGCACGTTCGCGAGCGGGGATTCGTCACCGTGAGCGAGCTCTGCGAACTGTACCGGGTCTCCGAAGCGACGATCCG
>JAAYZP010000247.1 GCA_012514785.1 Propionibacterium sp.
CGGGAGGGCAGCGGGTATCGCTCTGGTGCCCGAGGACCGCAAGGCCCAGGGCATCATCCCGCTCCTGTCGGTGCGGGAGAACTTCACGCTCCCGGTGATCCAGCGCCTCACGAAGGGGATGCTGATCTGGCTGCGGTCCGAGCGCAGCATCGTCCGGCGCTTCGCCGACCGGCTCAAGCTCAACCCGCCTCAGATCGAACGGCCGCTGAGCGTCTTCAGCGGCGGCAATCAGCAGAAGGCCGTGCTCGGGAAGTGGCTGCTCGCCGAGCCGACGCTGCTGATCCTCGACGAGCCCACCCGAGGCGTCGACGTCGGCGCCAAAGCCGACATCCACGAGATCATCGGCGAATTCGCGAAGGAAGGAGGCGGCGTCCTCATGATCAGCTCTGAACTGCCCGAGCTGCTCGCCGTATGCGACCGCATCTTCGTCCTGCACGAGGGCCACCTCGTGCAGGAGATCGCACGAGCGGACGCGACGGAAGAGTCCGTCATGCGCGCCGCGACGGGGCAGGTGGTCGCATGAGCACGTCCGTCGCACCCGCGCGCACCCGCACACCGGGGACGCTCTTCACGCGCCTGAGCATCCCCATCGCCATCGTGGTGCTCCTCGCCATCGGAACGGTCATCTCGCCGTCGTTCCTCACCCCGTCGAACCTCATCAACGTCCTGAACGCGAACGCGGCCGTGGGTCTCATCGCGCTCGGCATGACGTTCGTCGCGGTGTGCGGTGGCCTGGCCGACCTGTCGGTGCCGGCGAACGTCGCCATGGGAGCCCTCGTCACGCTCGGCGCTCAGTCCTTCGTGGGGCCCGGGCTCGCCGCAGTAATGGGACTGCTGGTCGCGACGATCGGCGGCATCATCAACGGCGTCCTGATCGGCTACCTGCGGATCAACCCCATCATCGCGACCCTCGGGACAGGTTCCGTCCTCCTCGGCCTCAGCCAGCAGCTGGTGGGCGGCGGCATCGTCTACGGCGAGGCGAGCCCGCTCTCGGACTTCATCAAGGGCAGCGCCCTCGGCATCCCGATCTTCGTGTGGATCTTCGCAATCGTCGCCGCGATTCTGATCCCGCTGCTGTCGCGCACCGCGTTCGGCAGGTGGAACCTCGCCGTCGGCGGCAACTACCAGGCGGCCGAGGCGAGCGCCGTCCCCGTGCGCTTCACCAAGGCCAGCGCCTTCGTGCTCACCGGCCTGCTCGCCGGGCTCTGCGGAGTCATGCTCGCCCTGAGCAACGGACAGGCCCGGCCGATCATCGGCACCGGGTACGAGTTCGTCGCGATCACCGCCGTGGTGATCGGCGGCACGAGTCTCTTCGGCGGCAGCGGCAGCGTGCTGCGCACCGTCGGCGGTGTCATCGTGACCGCGCTCATCGGCAACCTCATCATTCTGAGCGGCCTGCCGACGCAGTCGACGGGCCTCGTGACCGGGGCGATCGTGCTCGTCGCCGTGGGCATCGATGTGTTCTTCCGACGGAAGGCGGGACGAGAGTGAACCGCTTCGACATCAGCACGGTGGGCCGTGGCGCGGTGCGCTACCGCCTGCTGATCCTCCTCGTCGCCGTGGCGATCCTGGGGACCATCACGATCGACGACTTCTTCACGGTCGACACGCTCCAGTCCGTGCTCAACCGCGCGACGATCGTCGGCTTCCTCGCGCTGGGACTGACCCCGGTGCTGATCGCCGGTCAGATCGATCTGTCGATCGGCTCGATCCTGTCGATGGTGAGCATCACCACGATCGGCCTCCAGCCGCTGATCGGCAACGTGCCGGCGCTGCTGGTCGGCCTCGCCGTCGGCGTGGGCATCGGCGCGGTCAACGCCATCATCGTGATCGTCTTCAAGATCAACTCGCTTGTCGCCACCCTCGCGACGCTGCTGATCTTCGCGTCGCTCGCGCTGCTGCTCACCGACTCGAAGCCGGTGAGCTCGCCCGACCCGATCTTCGGCATCGCTCTCACCAGCGACCTGCTGGGACTGTTCACCCCGCGCTCGGCTC
>JAAYZP010000248.1 GCA_012514785.1 Propionibacterium sp.
AGGAGCTCGTCCTGCAGCTCGCGGCGCACGATCGGGTCGACGGCGCCGAAGGGCTCGTCCATGAGGAGGATGTTGGGGTCGCTCGCGAGCGCGCGGGCGACACCGACGCGCTGCTGCTGCCCGCCCGAGAGCTGGCCCGGATAGCGCCGGCCGAGTTTCTCGTCGAGGCCGACGCGCTCCAGCAGCCCGCCCACCCTCGCCAGCGCCTCCTTCCGAGGGGTGCCGTTCAGCATGGGCACGGTGGCGACGTTGTCGGCCACGGTGCGGTGCGGCAGGAGCCCGCCCTGCTGGAGGACGTAGCCGATGGAGCGGCGGAGGCGGACGGGGTCGCGCTGCTGGATGTCCTCGTCGTCGATGAGCACGCGGCCGGAGGTGGGATCGACCATGCGGTTGACCATGCGGAGCAGCGTCGTCTTACCCGACCCCGAGGAGCCGACGAGCACGACGGTGCGGCGCGACGGTATCCGGAGCGAGAAGTCAGCGACGGCCTGCGTGCCGTCCGGATAGTGCTTCGAGACGCGATCGAACTCGATCATTGGTCAATCCTAGGGGTGAGTCGCCCGATTTCCGCCCGGCTCCGCGCGAGTCCGCGACCTTCCGGCCCCCTAAGCTGATCCGGACCCACCCGCAGCGCGGCCGGGTAGGGCAGGGAGGAGAACCCATGTACAGCATGACCGGCGTCATCCAGCCGGATCTCGACGTCGACGCCTACAGCACGCTGGCCGGCCACTATGCGACGCTCGCGGCGCAGGCCGACAGCACCGTCGGCTCCACGCAGAGCGCCGTGTCCGCGGTGCTGGCTGCCAACGACGGCGAGGCAGCCGCGGCCTTCCAGTCGACGGTGACCGGCGGCGGCTCCATCACCGAGCACTTCGCCGACTTGGGGCCCGCGGCGCGCCGCACCGAGAGCGCCTACCGAACCACGGCCACGAGTGCGGCCACCGCGCGCTTCGCGATGGACATGCTCGTCCAGGCACGCACCCTCGCGTATTGGCAGGGCCTCGCGAACGGGGCCGACCTCCACGCCCTCAGCCTCCTCGTCAACCTCACCCGCAACGACCTCCGCGCGCTGGAGGGCCAGTCGGTGGAGGAGATCGAGACGGCGTTCGCCGCGCTCGACCTGCCCGGGCGGTTCGAGACGCCACGCCAGGACACCTACGGCCGCATCGATCCGGCGATCGAGGAGCAGTGGGCCGGGATGAGCGACGAGGAGCGGATGGAGGTGCTGCAGAACATCGCCGACGCGTACGCCGACGAGATGGGCTATCCCCGCATGGACATCACGTTCACCCCGATCAAGAACGACACCGGCACCACGTGGGGCAGCTACAACGACGGCAGCCTCTTCGGCATCGGCTCCTCGCTGAAGATCAACTCCGACGAGCTGCACGATCCGCACCTCATCAACACGGTCGTGCACGAGATGCAGCATCGCGGGCAGTACCAGGGCATGCGGGGCCCGACGTTCCCGTGGCAGGACGAGCGCGCCGGCATGACCCGCGAGGAGGCCGAACGGTGGAGCGAGTTGAACGAGTCCGACGTGCGCACCAAGGGCGGGGACTCGAACTGGGAGCAGTACGAGCCGCGCCCCATCGAGGTGGATGCCCGCCGGGCTGGGCGCGACTTCGTCGACGACCTCTCCCACGAGGAGTTCCAGGAGTTCGTGCCGTGATGCCGGCTCCGTGGCGGCGCCGCACGTTCCTGGGCGCCGGTCTGTTCGGCAGCTCGATCCCGCTGCTCGCCGCCTGCTCGGCGGCCGACTCCCCCGGTCCCGCGACTTCGCCGGGCACAGCCGCCGGGGGCAGCACGTCGACTCCGGGTTTCACTCCCCCGGACTGCGTCGATCTCGCCGACCACGAGTTCGTCCGCGGCCGCACCTACTGCGGTGACCGCGGCTCGGACGGCTCCGGCGACGCCGACATGGCACCGCTCGACTTCCACGGCCCCGTCGCGGCCGCCGAGGGCAGCATCGCCGCCTGGTATATCGACGCGGTCACCGAATGGGACACCGCCACCGGCGAGCCCACCCGGCTGCTCGCCCCGAAGCACGCCGACACCTGGCTGTTCGCCTCCCGCGGGGAGCACACCGTCGTGCCCGCCTGCGACGGCACGCTCGTGGTCCACGCCGACGGCTGCCGCGTCGGCGAGCTGCCCGGCGGCCCGGGCAGCGTCGACGGGCTGTGCTTCGTCGACGACACCCGCCTGGTCTCGCTCGGCACCGACGATGTGCTGCGGCTGTGGGACGTGCCGGGCGGGGCGCTGCTGGCATCGGCGGAGGTCGCCGTCGGCGGGGCGGCCCGGTTCCTCGGCCACGAGCCGACGACGGATGCGCTCCGGGTGTCCACGCCGACGTCCCTGACCACCTTCGCGCTGCCCACGCTGGAGGTCGTCGACGAGCGCATCGACCTGCCGACGGCCGGCACCGGGTGGTCGCTGACGGCCACCGGCGACCTCGTGGGCATCACCGACGAACCCCCCGCCCTCACCATCCTCGGTCCCGGTTCCGGGGCCGCCGACGTGGTCGAGCTCAACGACGGCGGGGGCGTGCTCGCGGTGTCGGCCACGGGTCGGGTGGCGGCCGTGCAGGGCATCAGCCTGGTCGTGCGGGACCCCGACGGCACCGTCGCCACCCACCGGCTGCAGACCTCCACCTACCAGACCCACGCCGCCGCCTTCTCCCCCGACGGGCGGTTGGTGCACGTCGTGGACGCCGTGGGCGGCATCCAGAGCGTCGACGTCGCCGACGGCCGGCGCGCCGTGGAATACGCCCCACCCCGAGCCTGACCCCGGAAGGATCCAGCATGACCACATTCACCCCGTCCGTCTGGAAGGCGGAGGGCGTAAACGTCCAGAGCACCGCCGACGACTTCTACCGCGCCGCGCACGGCGTCGTCGTCGGACAGCCCATCGACAAGCGCACCTCGTCCCCCATCGAGGCGGCCGCGGCAGCCGGGGACGCCCTGTGCCAGAACCCCTGGCACCACCTCATCGCCAAGGCGCACGAAGGGCTCACGTCCGTGGGGTCGCGGATGATCGGCACCGGGGACGACTACGAGGCCGAGGAAGAATCGGCCGCAGCCCAGCGCTTCTGGGACTGATGCACGTGCCCGCACGAGTCAACGAGGCGCTCCGCGCGCACCTCGATCGCGACACCCCGGAATCGCTGGCGCTGCTGCAGGGGACGATCCGCTCCGAGCCGACGTTCGACGCATCGTGCCCCTGGCACGAGCGTGCCACGTTCCTGCTGCAGAGCGACCGCCACGACGAGGTCATTCGCCTGATCAATGCCTACATGCCGGGCGCGTTCCTCAGCCCCGACGCCCACCTGATGCTGAGCCACGCCCACGAGCAGATCCGCGACGTCGACCGCTCCCGGCTGGAGGCCTACCGCGCCACCACCGCGCTGCGGGTGGTCGTCGACTCCGGCTCGGGCACCCGGGAGCGGCCGTGGCAGGTGCTGCGGGTGATCGACGAGTACGCGACGTTGCGGCACCTGCGCGTCGTCCCGGCGGCACAGCGGCTGGTGATCGACGGCGGCCGCGAATTCGATGTGCACGCCTGCGAGGACGGCGTCGAGCGCTGGTTCGAGTTGGTGTGACATGGGCACACCGATCCGCACCACCGTCGAGACCGAGCATCCGTTCTTCCACGTCCAGATCGTCGACGGCGTGGTGGAGGTGCTGCAGTTCGACCGCATCGACGAGCGCGGGCACGCCGAGTTCCTCGAGCGCCTGGCCGCGTTCCTGAGCCGGGCGCTGGCCCAGCACGCGGAGGAACGGCTCGCCGACCTCCTCGCCCGGTTCGGCCCCGCCCCGGACCCGCAGCGCGAGGCGGTGATGGCATTCGTGGCGGAGCGGCTCGCGTCGGCGGCGCGGAGCCGGCCGCGGCCACAGCGCCGGTGGTTCCCCGATCAGGCCGACGGCCGCGACCCCGCGGGTGACGTGCACGTCTCGGTGGCGGGCACCGACGTCGTCGTGCTGGAGGCGCCGCCGCACGCGCTCGAGCACCCGGGCCGGGCCGCGCAGGCGATCATGACCGCGCTGAACCTCGCCTCCGAGCGGCTGGCGGGCGACATCGACTCGCTCGCGCAGCGTCGCGGCGACCGCGACCAGCAGCTGCCCGAGCCGGACTGGGCCCGGATGGCGGTGCTGGCGCAGCGGTACCGGCAGGGCTACGTGTAGGCGCCCTAAGCTGGCGGCATGACCGAAGATCTCGTACTGCTGGACGTCGACGACGCCGTCGCCACCGTCACCCTCAACAACCCCGCCAAGCGCGGCGCCCTCTCGCTCGAGGCGATGCAACGCCTCACGGACACGTTCCGGGAGGTCGGCGGACGCGACGACGTGCACGCCGTGATCCTGGCGTCGGTGGGCAAGGTCTTCTCCTCCGGGCACAATCTCGCCGAGATGGCCGGCGACGACCGCGCCCGGCACGAGCGGTTCTTCGCCGCCAGCGCCGCGCTGATGCTGGCGATCCGCGAGATCCCGCAGCCCGTGATAGCACGGGTGCACGCACACACCGCCGCGGCCGGCTGCCAACTCGTGGCGGGCTGCGACCTCGCCGTCGCCGCGGAGAACGTGCAGTTCTCCATCGCGGGGCTGAGGATCGGGATGTTCCCGACGCTGCCCGCAGTGGCGCTCAGCCGCACCGTCGGCGACAAGATGGCGCTGCGGATGCTGCTCACCGGCGACGTGCTCACCGCCGAACACGCG
>JAAYZP010000030.1 GCA_012514785.1 Propionibacterium sp.
CGCTGCAAGGGCAGCAGCGCCTCCGAGGTGCCGGCCAGCAGTTCCAGGATGCGCGCGCGTTCCGGGTGGTCCTCGCCGATCGCGTCGAGCAGCATCGGCAGCGCCGCGATCACCCAGCCGTTGCCGCGGCCCCAGAACACGCCCGGGTAGGCGCGGCCGAGCCGCACCCAGTACGAGTGGTGCCACAGCCGGGTCGAGGGATCCTGCATGCGCGCCGCGTACTGCGCGGGTTGGCGGGCGGCGAAGCCGAGGAGAGCGTCGTCGCCGGTGGCCCGCCCGTACAGCGCCGGGAAGACGGCGAACATCATCAGTGAATCCACCCACACCGACTTCGGGTAGATCCAGTTCCAGCTCGAGCTGCCGAGGTGGTTGACGGCGTCGTCGACGGCGCGCGGGGCGTGGCGGATGTAGTCGAGGGCCGCGTCGGTGAGCGGCGCGAAGCGCTCCATCCCGCGACGCAGCAGCGCCCAGGTGATCAGGGCCGGCGCCACGTGGTCGGAGTAGGTGATGGCGGGCATCCGCTGCAGGTGGTGGTCGGCGTAGCGTTCCAGCCACGGCAGGTAGCGGTCCTCGCCGAGGTGTAGATCGAGCTCGGAGAGCGCGTGCCCGAGCAGCGCGGGGCCCCACATCCACTCCAAGACCGGCTCGCGCATGCCGCGGGTGGTGATGTCGTCGCAGAGCAGGACGGCGGTCTCGAGCGGGTTCATGTGGGGACTCCATCGACGATGCGGGTGCCGGCGGCCCGGTCCAGCTCCAGGCCGTGGCCGTCGTGGTCGACGACGATGCGCGACGGGAACCGCTCGGCCCGGACGAACGGCGTGTCGAGGCGGGGGTAGTCCGCGGGTAGGGGTGTGCCGTCGCGGAACAGGCCGCCGCGCCAGCGCAGCTCGTAGGCGGTGCCGTCGACGTCGACGGCCACGCTGCCCCCGCGCGGCCGGCGCCCGCGTGTGTGCCGCACCGGGAGGGTGCGGATGCGCTCGGTGAAGGCGTCGAAGTCCTCCGTCGCGGCGTCGCCCATGAGCACCACCCAGCCGGTCACGTCGCCCCGCTGCACGACGGCGTCGGGCTCGGCGTCGAGGTCGGCAGGGCGGAGCGTCACCACGCCGACGTAGCCGGTCCCGGAGCGCGCGACGAGCCACGAGCCGCCCGCCGGGTGCTCGCCGGCGCGGTGTTCGTCGAAGCGGTCGCGCGGCCAGAAGAGGTGCGAGTAGCGCTGGCGAGGCCGCTCGAGGTAGCCGCGGCGGTGCCGGAGGTCGTGGAGTGCGACGAGGACGCCGCGGTCCTGGCCGACCTGTGGGTTGATGCCGTTGCCCACCCATGCGCCGGGGGAGAAGTTGCGGGCGGCGCCGTCGAACATCGCGCTGCCGGGATGCGTGGCGAACACCGGCACGCCGCCCGGCAGCATGGCCTGCCAGAGGTGCTGCTGGTCGCCGAATCCACCCGGGTCGTAGCCCTGCGCGCTGCTGAGGAGGACGTGGTCGGTGCGCCAGGTCTGCACGTCGGCGCGGCGGATGGCCACGCCCTGCGTCGCGGGGTTCAGCGCTCGGACGAGGGGCGGCATGAGGGCCCGCGGCACGCGCAGGAACGCGCCGAGCGGTTGGAGGAACCGGTTCGACTGCATGCCCCACTCCCGCAGCATGTCCATCGTGATCCGGATCGACTCCGGCGTGGTGAACGCCTCCATCGCCCAGAAGAACGCGCCGGTGGTGTCGATGTCGTCGGGAGTCCCCACCTCGCGCGCCACCTCGTCGGGGTCGAGCCCGTAGCTCTCCCGGATCAGCACCTCGCCCGGCTCGGCGGCGATGCGGCGCAGCACCTCGGGCGTCTCGTAGGAGCTGACGACGAAGAGCCCGCCGGTGCGGTCGAGCGAGGGGGCCCGAGCTCCGCCGAAGGCGTGGCGCACGATGTCGCCCACGTCCGCGTCGGCCGGGTCCTGCTTCTGCGCCTCATAGACCCGTCCGCCGGAGGCGACGAAGTGGCCGTCGAAGCGGTGCAGGGCCATGTCGAGCAGGAGCAGGTCGAGCATCGTCGCGGCGCCCCGGCGGACCTCCGGGTCCTCGGCGAGGTCCACCAGCAGCGCCATCGGCGCCACGTCCTCCTCGTAGTACGTGTTGGAGTTCCACTCGGTGAAGCCGTAACGGAACCGGTGGTCGAACCACTGCTCCAGCCGACGGCGCCCCCGCGCCCGATGCTCGCGCCCGGTGAACCGACGGCCGTCGGGGCCCGGGTTGGTGAATGCGTCGTCGGGGAGGAGCTGGCCGGCGAGGTACTCGCAGGTGGCGAAGATCCCCTGGTGGTTCTCGGACCAGAAGCACATCGAGTCCTCGCCCTCCTCGTCCATCCAGTACTTGAATCCGAGCAGCATCGCGCGCACGCGACGGCGCAGGCCGTCGGAGAGGTGCGGGTTGGGGCTGGCGGCGATCCGGATGAGGGTCAGCACGCGGAAGTCGGAGCAGTCGATGCGCTGCTCCACGAAGTCGCACATCGCGTGCACGGGTGCCTCGTCGATGGCCTCGCCGTCGACGAGCCGGTCGAGATCGGCGATGCCGGGCGGGGCCATCTTGACCGCCATGCCCGGATCCTCCGGCTGGGGTGGGGTGGTCTCGCGGGCGAACCGCCGTCGTCGCCGGGGCCAGCGCATCATGCCGATTCCGCCCGGGCGGCGGCGTCGCGACGTAGGGTCAGCTCCACCTGGTTGGCCAGCGCCACCTCGCGGGTGAGCGGGTAGCGGCGCGCGAAGATCGCGCCCATCGTGAGCAGGCCGATAATGCCCACCAGCATGAACAGCCGGATGCCCCACACGGCGGTGTCGGGCTGCACGGGCACCTCGTTGCCGACCGGCGTGCGGTAGCCGGTGAACTGCAACACCAGGCCCAGCGCCTGGATCACGACGGCCGCCGCGATGCCGCGGATGCACGTCATCAGGCCGGCGTAGGAGCCGGCGTTGCGCTGGCCGGTGGTGAGCTCGGCGTCGTCGAGCACGTCGGGGAACATCACCCAGCACATCAACTGCGCGCCCGCCATGCCCGCGGCCAGCAGGAACGCGAAGACGTAGACCAGCGCCACCGCACCGTCGGAGGGGTAGAACGCGACCGCCGCGGCACCGAGGAGCGCGAGCGGGATCAGCGTCGCGTAGACGCGCTGCTTGGAGACCCGTCCCACGAGCCAGGTGACGATCGGGTAGGCGATCACGTTGACGGCGATGAAGATGCCGAGGAACACCTGCGAGTTCGCGCCCAGCACGACGTAGAGCGAGTAGTAGAGGACGGTGGCGGCGACGATGTCGAACGCCAGCGCTTGGCCGAGGTACATGCCCACCAGCTTGCGGAACGAGCCGGTCCTGAGCGGCGCGACGAACGATCGGACGGTGAACCGCTCCATCGTTGCCGGGATCGGGGTGCGCTCGCGGCAGGTGAGCGCGACGCCGAGCATCACCAGCATGAACACGGACCCGAAGCCCAGCACGATCCACAGGTACATCGGCCAGAGCCCGATCTCGCCGTCGCGGTACTTGTTGAACAGCCACGACGCCAGCAGCGTCACCGAGGCGGAGGCCACCGTCGAGAAGAGGAGGCGGGTGGTGTTGACCTTGTTGCGTTGGTCGTAGTCGGTGCTGATCTCCGTCGACATCGACGCGTACGGCACCGCGATCACCGTCTGGACGGTGTTGTAGGCGACGTAGGAGATCATCGCCCACACCATCTTCCCGCCCTGAGAGTCGAGCACGGGGATCGGCAGCCACAGCAGCGCCATGATCGGGATCAGGAGCACGCTGCCGGCGAGGATGTAGGGCCGTCGTCGGCCGATGCGGCTGCGGGTGCGGTCGGAGATGGCGCCCATGAGCGGGTCGTTGATCGCGTCCCACGTCTTGGCCACCAGCACCGCGGTGCCCGCGAGGCCCGGGGCGAGTTTGATGATGTCGGTCAGGAAGATGAGGTACAGCACCGCGATCAGCGACGACGCACCCCCGGCGAAGATGTCACCGGCGGCGAACGTCACGCGCTCGCGGACGGTGATTTCGGGGACCCCGCGTGCGACTGCCTGCTGACTAACGGGCCCCAGCTTGGCACATCTCGCGCACCCAGATTGGAAACCACCCAGGTGTTGGCGGTAAGCTACCGGACGGTGACGTGTCTGAGCGGCCGAAAGTACTCGCCTCGAAAGCGAGTGTGGGGCAACCCACCGTGGGTTCAAATCCCACCGTCACCGCTGAAGAAGGAAACCCCCGGTTCGCCGGGGGTTTTCGCTTTCTTAGGAGGCCGTGACCCGAGGGTTTACCAGTGGTAAATCGGATTCGCCAGCGCTAGCTCGGTTTACCTGCCGTGCGCGGGAGGTAAACCGAGCTAACGCAGGTAAACCGAGCCCAAGGCAGGTAAACCTGCCACGAACCGACGGCGCTACTCGCCGTCGCCCTCCGCGTCGGCCGTGGCCTCGTCGCCCTCCGCAGCAGGCTCGGTCTCGGCGGACCCGGGATCCTCGGTCGCCTCCGGCGACGGCGACGGCGATGGCGACGGGAACTCGCACGTCACGCCGCCCTCGGTGGCCACCTCCGGCAGGAAGTTCTCGTTCACCCCGGCATAGGTGGTGCCGACGAACACGTCGACGGTGCCGTCCACCCGGTCGTCGTACTGGATCACCGACTCGTTGAAGTGCGACTGCACGAGCAGCAGCGCCGACTCGCTCTCCTCGCTGCCGCGCACGATCGTCTCGGCGACCCGCTCGTCGGTGTTGGCCACCCGCAGCACCGTGAAGCCCTGGTTCGTCAGGTGGTCCCGCACGCGGCCGGCGAGCCCGCTGGTGAAGCCGCCGTTGAACACCCGCACGCTCACGTTGGCGGGAGTGACGACGGTGGCGGGCACCGTCACGCACGGCGTCGGGGAGGGGCCGGGCAGCGGCGCGGTGAGATTGCGCCAACCCCACGTGGCTCCCCAGATCAGGAATCCGAGCAACGCCAGCAACAGGACCGGTGTGGCAATCAACCGAAACAGGCGCACCTCGAAGACCTCTCTGCCTTGGACTTGGACTAACTTACTTCAAATCCAGCACGCGCGCCTGCATGGACTGGCGTTGGTGCAGCGCCGCCCGCAACGCCCGGTGGAGCCCGTCCTCCAGGTAAAGCTCCCCCTGGTAACGGATCACGTGCGCGAAGAGGTCGCCGTAGAACGTCGAGTCCTCCTCCAGCAGCGTCTCCAGGTCGAGCACCCGCTTGGTGGTGGTCAGCTCGTCCAGACGGACCTGCTCCGGCGGGATCGCACTCCACTGCCGCGGGCTGTACCCGTGATCCGGGTACGGCCTGCCCTCGCCGATCTGCTTGAACACCACGTCGACGACTGTACCCCGCACCCCCGTCCGCTTCAGTAGAGTGCCACACGTGAGCGTGCAAGAAATCAAAGATGGCTATACCTTCGACGCCCCCGCAGCGACGCTGGGCGTCCTCGTCCACGACGGCGAACCCGTCAGCGACGTGCGGGTCCGGATCCCACTGGCGATGTTCAACCGGCACGGCCTGGTCGCCGGCGCAACCGGCACGGGCAAGACCAAGACGCTGCAGGTGATGGCCGAGGCGCTGAGCCTCGCCGGCGTGCCCGTCTTCGCGGCGGATATCAAGGGCGACCTGTCCGGCCTCGCCACGCCGGGCGCGGCGAGCGAGAAGTTGCTGGAGCGCGTCGCGCCGCTCGGTCAGGAGTGGGAGCCGACGCAGTACCCCGTCGAGCTCTACGCCCTCGGCGGCCTCGGCCACGGCGTGCCGCTGCGCGCCACCATCACCGACTTCGGCCCGATCCTGCTGTCGAAGGTACTCGGCCTCAACCAGGTCCAGGAATCGTCGCTGGGCCTCGTGTTCCACTACGCCGACCGCCAGGGCCTCCCGCTGCTCGACCTGAAGGACCTCGTCGAACTCCTGCGCTACCTCACCTCCGACGAAGGCAAGCCGGAGCTCCGCGGGATCGGCGGCGTCTCGACGGCGACGGCCGGCGTCATCCTCCGCTCGCTCATCACGCTCTCCGACCAGGGCGGCGACGTGTTCTTCGGTGAACCCGAGTTCGACCCGTCGGAGCTGCTGCGCACCACGAGCGACGGCCTGGGCCTCATCTCCCTGCTGGAACTGCCGGAGCTGGCGTCGCGCCCGGCGCTGTTCTCGACGTTCCTGATGTGGCTGCTGGCCGACCTCTTCGAGACGCTGCCCGAGGTGGGCGACACGGACAAGCCGAAGCTCGTGTTCTTCTTCGACGAGGCCCACCTCCTCTTCAAGGGCGCGTCGAAGGCGTTCCTCGACTCGATCACCCAGACGGTGCGACTCATCCGGTCCAAGGGCGTCGGGGTGTTCTTCGTCACCCAGACGCCGAAGGACGTCCCCGACGACGTGCTCGGCCAGCTCGGCTCCCGCGTGCAGCACCAGCTGCGCGCCCACACGCCCAACGACATGAAGGCGCTGCGCGCCACCGTCGGCACCTACCCCGTCTCCGACTACGACCTGGAGCGTGTGCTGCAGGAGCTCGGCACGGGCGAGGCGATCGTCACGGTGATGAACGAGCGCGGCGCCCCGACCCCGGTGGCGTGGACGAAGATCTGGGCGCCGATGGCGTCGATGGACCCGACCCCGGAGGCGGAGCTGGAGCGCATCGTCGCCGCCTCGCCGCTGCAGGCCCGCTACGGCGAGGCCATCGATCGCGAGTCCGCCTACGAGATGCTCGTCCAGCGGATGGAGGAGAGCGCCGCGGCCGCGGAGGCTGAGGCGCAGGCCGAAGCCGAGGCGAAGAGCAGGGCCGCGGCCGAGAAGGAGGCGGCACGGCAGGCGAAACCGCGTGCGCGTGCCAAGGCGGAGCCGAGTCTGATCGAGTCGGTGACGAAGTCGACGACGTTCCGCCAGATGGCGCGCACCGCCGCACGTGAGACGGTGCGTGGCATCTTCGGGCTGCTGAAGAAGAAGTAGCCAGAGCGCCTGTTCCTGGATGGCGCGTTGTCGGCTCAACCAGCAAGTGCTTCGAAGGGCTCAACTGTCTGGTGGCTCCTTGTTGGTTGAGCTCGTCCGCGACGAAGTCGCTCCACGATGGCGGTTCCTGAGCTCGTGCCGCGACGAAGTCGCTGCACGTTGGTCGAAGGGTCGAAACCAGCGCCAGTGGCCGCTGGGATCCTGGTCCCTGCTTAG
>JAAYZP010000249.1 GCA_012514785.1 Propionibacterium sp.
GACGACGTCGCCGCCGCCATCGACGGCCTTCGGCTGCATCGTTGACGGGGCGGATGGCACCTGTGCGGCGAAGTCGACGCACAGGTGCCACCCGCCTCCGTGTTCGGGGCCTGACACAGCAGAGGGTGTGAACGGGTGCTGCCAGTGAGCAGCACCCGTCCACACCCTCAGCGAACCGTCAGACGCCGGTGGCCGGGGGTCCCGGCCTGACCGGCGGCTCAGTCGGCCGCGGCGTCGACGTCGGGTCCGGCGTAGGCGAGGCGGTCGGGTCCGGCGTCGGCTCGGGCGTCGGCGTCGGCGTGGGCGTGGGCGTCGAGTCATCCTCGACGACCGGGAACACCCAGGCCTCCACCCCGTCGCCGTTGGCATTGCCCGCCTCCGCGAAGGAGATCAGCACGATCCCGTCGTCGGCGAGCGCCGCGAGGCCCTCCGCGGTGACCGGCACGCGCAGCTCACCGCTGCCCGCCGCCACCTCGAGGGTGCCGTCGCCGTGCAGTCGGCCGCCCATGTCGGGGGCCCACGGCGGGGCCTGGCCGTCGCTCACGGAGCAGGCGTCGAAGCCGTCGACATCGCCCTCGCAGCTCGACGTCCAGACCGGGACGAAGCTCGGTTCACCGCTCCACAGGAAGCTGCGCAGCGTTCCCGGGGCCGTGGTGTCGTAGCTGATGACCACCTCGTCCTCGGTGATCTCCACGCCGGTGATCGACATCGCATCCGTGGGCTGGACGCCCGAGATGGTGCCTCCGCGCACCGCCGACTGGTAGATCGTCTGCGGTGACTCGACGCCCATCAGCGCCGTGTCCGGGATGATCGGCTCCGGCGCCTCGGTGGCACGGTCCGTCGGGGGCTCGTAGCCATCGAGGTACGCGTGGCCCCAGCGGTACGGCTCCGACTGCTGGCTGCCGAACGCCGACCACGCCGTGCGGGTCTCGCCGATGAAGTCGTCGTTGTCCGAGTCGTACGGGGTGATGTTGAGCCCCAGATACAGCGGATCGACGACGTTGGTGGCGGCGTCGCCCGTGGGCGCGGCGCTCGTCGGGCCCACCGCGGCGGGCAGGACGTCCATGGGTACCTTGACCTCGATCGTGTAGCCGCCCGCAGCCCAGGTGCCGTCGGCGTTCCGCTCACCGGTCATGGCCACCTCGACGCCGGCGGCGTTCGGGGCGCCGAGCACGGTGTCGGCCAGCGGACCGGTGGAGAAGCCCTGGTGGTTGTCCGCGTCGCGGGACCAGCAGGGGCCGTCCGGGCCGTTGCCGTTTTCGCCCGTGGCATCGTCGGTGAACGGGAACATGCCGAGCTTGAAGGTGGTGGACGTGTCGAGCGAGTCGCCACGCGGGTCCACCAGCAGTTCCACGGAGTCCACGAGCCAGTGCCCGAAGCAGCGGTCGTAGGTGGCTGCCGCGCTGGCGCGGTCGTCGACGACGTTGATCTGCGCGTACAGCGCGTCGTCGTACCAGCCGAGATTCGCCTCGCCGCCGGTGCCGCAGTCGGTGCCGTCGGGGTCGCAGGCCTGGCCCTCCCACAGCTTGCCCACGGGGATCGGCTCGCCCGTGTAGACGTCGTCGGCCTCGCCGTCGATCGTCGGGGCGGAGTCGAGCTGCGGGATCACCGTCGTGGGAACGAGGTACATGTTCAGCGCCTCCGTCGAGGTGGCGCCCGACGATGTCGTCGTGGCGGTGAATTCGACGTTCTCGCTCCCCTCCGCGGAGGGGTCGGTGTGCGTGACGACGAAGTCGACGGTCGTCGAGGAGTTGGCGGCGAGCGTGTAGTCGACGCTGGCCGGCTCGGTGACGAACGGGGCGGGCACGTCGAGCTCGACGGTGCCGCTCTCGTCGGCGGAGGTGCGGTTGGTGACCTCGACGGTGACCGTCCGGCTCTCCCCCACGCCCATGTCCGCGACCGCCTCGGAGCGGTCGAAGATGTAGACGTCGTTGGCCTCGGTCCACTCGTCGTACTCGGCCGAGGTGTGCGAGCGCTCGAAGCGTCCCTCCACCGGGGGCACGACCTCGACGCGCGTGTCGTTGTACGCCGTGACGTCGCCGCCGTCGAAGGTGGCGGAGAGGCGGTAGCGCATGTGCGCCGCGTCGGCGGCCGGGGTGACGGTGAACTGCGCGTCCACCGTCGATCCCTCCGAGGTGTCGACGGGGCCGCTCACGTCCCAGCCCTCCGGCGCCTGCATCTCGACGGTGCCCGTCGGGGCGGACTCGCCCTCGGGCAGCGTGATCTCGACGTCGACGGTGAACGGCTCACCGGGTGCGACGAAGTAGGACTCCGCGTCGAACGTGAACAGGGTCTCGAGCGGGAAGCCGCCCGGGTCGGCGACGGCGGCACCGAACAGGAGCGCCTCGTCCATGCCGCCGCCTGCGGCACCGTTGGGCTGCATCGGGACGAGCGATTCCATGACGCCGTAGCGCACGCACGTCGGGTCGACGGCGTCCTGCAGCATCGTGCGGGCCTGCGTCGGGTGCGCGCGACCTCCCTCGGCGCCGACCTGCGCCCAGGTCTTGGCCGTGCCGCCCGCGACGCCGGCGGTGTTGCCGTCGGCCCAGACGTACGGCGACTCGTAGCCGCTCCAGGTGCCGACGACCGTGAACGGGTTGTCCGCGGCCGGGATGAAGCCGGTGGTGCAGTCCTCGCCGACGACGCCGCCCTCACCCGGGTACGGGTTCCAGCCGGGGATCTCCTGGTCGAGGATCTTCTTCACCTGCCAGGGCTCGACGGCGCCGAGCCCCTCGAACTGCTCGGGGAAGCGCGTCGGGTCCGCCGCAGCTTCGGCCGCCTCCCAGACGAGCCGGCCGGCGTACTGGTGGTTGCCGTGGCCGAACTTGAACGACGGCGGCCAGCCCACCAGGATCGACGGCTGCGTCTCGCGGATGACGCGGACTATGCGTCGCAGCGTCTCCTCGTCGTCCCACACCTGCGCGGTCAGCGGGGCGGAGGTGTTGTAGTAGAAGTCGGCGCGGTCGATGTTGAAGATGTCGACGGTGCCCATCCGGACGTGCGAGGCGCGGTCCTCGTTCTCCCTGCGGAGCCCGAGGTCGGGGCCGGCCTCGTTGCCCACCGAGTTCGACCCGCCTTCCCCGCGGGTGATCATGATGATGCCGCAGTTCACGTGCGCCAGGTCTTGCCACACCCCGCAGGGCGCCGTGAAGCCGGCGTCGTCGTCGGGGTGGGACCACAGGCCCATGATGTCGATCTTGCCGCGCGGCATCTCTGTGGCCACGGATGGCGCTTCGACGGTGAGCCCTGCCGGCGGTGGGTCCGCGACGGCAGCCATCGGCGCGGCCAGGCCGAGCGTCAGGACTCCCGCAGCAAGCACACCAATGTGCTTCCGCATAACGGTTCCTCCTAGGAGTAGATGGTGAGGGCGCGTTCGGCCCTTCCACTGCAGCATGTAAACACATTTCGATGCACGATTACGCACGTTCCATCAATTACCGTCAACATGAGTCAATGCCACCATCGCCGTGAGCCCGGGTACTCAGGCGAACAGGGCGGCCACCATCGGCTGGTGCTCGATGTAGCCGTCGAGGAGCTGCTGGCCGAGCTTCGGCGAGTCCACCAAGGGGTGCGAGCTGAAGCCCTCCCAGGCGGCACCCTTGTCGCGGTCCACGGCGGCCTTGAGGATGCACCGTTCCGAGTCGCGCAGCCGCGCCATGCGGCCGAGCTGGCCGAGTGTCGGCGGGGCCACCGGCTGCGGGTGGACGCCCTTGCCGTCGACGATGCAGCCCACCTCGAGCATGAGGTCGTCGGGCAGCTCGGCGACGGTGCGCGCGCCGTCGGCGGCGTTGGCGACGTTGAGGATCATGCGCTCCTTCGAGTCGGTGGCGATGGCCGTCATCAGCCTGAGCGCCACCTCCTGGTAGCC
>JAAYZP010000250.1 GCA_012514785.1 Propionibacterium sp.
GGCGGGCTGGGCTTCGGCTTCAAGTGGAACATGGGCTGGATGAACGACACCCTGCGCTACCTGGAGCTGGATCCCGTCTACCGCCAGTACGAGCACAACCTGCTCACGTTCGCGATGGTCTACGCGTATTCGGAGAACTTCATCCTGCCGATCAGCCACGACGAGGTCGTGCACGGCAAGGGCTCGATGCTCAACAAGGTCCCGCAGGACGACTGGCGGAAGTTCGCCACGCTGAGGGCCTACTACTCGTTCATGTGGAGCTTCCCGGGCAAGCAGCTGATCTTCATGGGCTGCGAGTTCGGTCAGCGCCCGGAGTTCAACGAGTCCACGAGCCTCGAGTGGTGGGTATCCGACCTCTGGGGCCACGGCGGCCTGCAGCGCCTGTTCCGCGACCTGAACGCGGTCTACAAGGAGCATGCGGCCTTCTGGCAGCTCGACAACGATCCTTCCGGGTTCACGTGGATCAACGCCGACGATCCCGGGCGCAACGTGATCAGCTGGGTACGCCACGACGAGGAGGGCAACCACGTCGCGTGCATCACCAACTTCTCGCCCGAGCCGCTGAACGACTACGAGATCGGCCTGCCGGTCGGCGGCACGTGGCAGGAGATCCTGAACACGGACGCCCCCACCTACGACGGTTCCGGCCAGTACGGCAACCTCGGTGAGGTCCAGGCGCTCGACGAGCCGTGGAGCCATTTCCCGGCGCGCGCCAACGTCACGGTTCCGCCGCTGGGATCGGTCTGGTTGCGCAGCGCTACTGAGTGATGCGTCAGTTCCGCGTCGATGTCACGGCCGTCGGTGACGGCACGGGCAAGCTCTCCTGGAAGGAGCAGAGCGTCGATGTCGCGACGCTGCAGCGGGGCATCAGCCTCGCTGCGGACGACGCGCTGATCGGCAAGAATCTGCGACGGCTGACCGTCGAGATCCCCGCCGACGACGTCCCCGCCCGGATCGCGCTGCACCGGGCGGGCTTCCGGCAGGAGGGGCGGTTGCGGGCGGCGATCGCGACGCCGGCGGGCGACTTCCGCGACGTGCTGGTCTACTCGCGACTGGCCTCCGACGTCGTCTACGGCCAGGTGGGCTTCTCCAGCGTGATGAACTCTGTGCTCCCCACGAAGCGGGTGATCGCGCACGCGCTGTTCACCAACCCGGCCGGTGAGGTGCTCCTGCTGGAGACCAACTACAAGCCGGATTGGGAGCTACCGGGGGGCGTCGTCGATCCGGGCGAGTCGCCCCGGGTTGGCGCGGAGCGGGAGATCCTCGAGGAATTGGGCATCCGGATCGAGCTCGGGCAGCCGGCGCTGGTGGACTGGATGCCGCCCTACCTCGGGTGGTCGGACGCGATCGAGTTCCTCTACTTCGGCGGCGCGCTGGCCGCCGGCGTGACCGACCAGTTGAGGGTCCAGGACCGGGAACTCCGCGCCGTGCGCTGGGTGGCACCCGACGACGTGCCCGGCGTCGTCACCGACCTCTCGGCCCGCCGCATCGCCAAGCTACTGAACGGGGAGACGGGCCACACCGAGGCGGGCCACCTGCCCGAGCGTTAGGTAGATCCTGCCCACCTCCACGGTGGTTTCAAGACCTGTTAGCGCTATCAGCTGAGCCGGGACGCGCTGGCGGGGTCGATCACGAAGCGGA
>JAAYZP010000251.1 GCA_012514785.1 Propionibacterium sp.
CCCCACCGGCCGCCACCAGCCCCACGATCGCACCCGCGGGACTCGGCCACAGCAGCCCGAACATGAGCAGGACCGCGGCAGCGGCCCCGACCCTCCAGGCCACCGGGTACCCGTCGTCGCGCACGGAGATCGACGATGCCGCCTCCCTTGCGCGGAGGCGCCGGAGGCCGGGGCCGGGCCACGCGAGCCACACGGCGGCCGCTGCCAGGAGCGCGAGCAGGAGGGTCATCGTCGCGCCAATCGTTCGATCCACACGACGCCGACGGCGGTCAGCGTCACTGCCACGAGCGAGAGGATCTGCCCGAGCGCGGCACCGAGGAGAAACTCCAGGGGGTTCACGCCCGCGAAGACCCCGAGGCCGACCGCCGCGAACGGCAGCACGGCCATGATGTGCCCCGAGGCGCGCGCGGCGGCGAGTTCCGTCTCCACCACCTGCGCCACGCGGCGCTCGCTGCGCAGCGCTTCCGCGACGCGCTGCAGCACCGACGCCACCGGCGCCCCGCTGGCGGCGCTGACCTGCCAGGCCGCGGCGATCGTGGCCATGCCACCCGCTCCGGGCTGTGCCGCCCCCGCCCGTAGTGCGCCGGTGACGTCGATACCGAGGCGGGAGGCGGCCGCGGCCGGGGCCAGGATCGGGTAGTCGTCGGCGGCCTCCCGCAGCGCCTCGGTGGGGATCTGGCCGGATCGCAGGAGGGACGAGAGGAGCCGCGCGGCCTGCGCCACCTCGTCGGCGCGGGCGCGGGCCCGCCGGTGGTGTGCGCGCTCGAGCACCAGCCATGCGATGGTGCCGCCCGCGATGCCCGCTGCGGCGGCCCATCCGAGGCCGGTGGGGCCGAGGAGGATGAAGCCGACCAGCCCCAGGCCCAGCCCGACCGAGGCGGCCGGCGCCACCCGCCAGGCCCGCACCACCCGAGCTTCGGCCCGCGGCTCGAGCCTGTGGAGCCGTCGGGCTGCGGGCGGCTCCACCGCGAGCCAAGCACTGGCGAACGCCAACGACGAGATCAGCACAACAACTCCTCGACGTCCGGGGCCGCGGCGAGCCGTTCCACACCGGTTGCTGTGAACCGCAGACCGGGGACGATTGCCACGCGGTCGCCCTCGCCGCGGGTGACCACGCCCAACTCCTCGACACGACGCCGCCCGTCCGGGAAGCGCCGCACGTGCACCACGAGCCGGAGCGCGGCGGCGACCTGCGCATGGCAGGCATCCCGCGACATCCCGCCGAGCGCGGCGAGCGCTTCGAGCCGCGCGGGGACGTCGGTCACGGAGTTGGCGTGCACCGTGGCGCAGCCGCCCTCGTGGCCGGTGTTGAGCGCCCGCAGCAGGTCCGTGATCTCGCCTCCGCGCACCTCCCCCAGCACCACGCGATCGGGGCGCATGCGCAGCGCCTGCCGCACCAGGTCCGCCAGCGCGATGCCGCCGGATTGCTCCGCGTTCGCGGGGCGCGCCTCGAGCCGCACGCAGTGCGGGTGGTCGGGCAGCAACTCGCGCGCGTCCTCGACGAGCACGATGCGCTCGGAGTCGGGGACCAGCGCGAGCAGCGCGGCCAGCAGGGTCGTCTTGCCCGACCCCGTGCCGCCCGTGACGAGGAACGGCACCTTCCGCTCCACCATGGCCTTGAGCAGAACCGCGCCCTCGTCGGGCACCGATCCCGCCCGGACGAGGTCGGCGAGGGAGAAGGACCGCGACGCCGGCACCCGCAGCGAGATGCACGTGCCGGGCATCGCCACGGGCGCCAGCACCGCGTGCAGCCGCGTGCCGTCGGCGAGCCGCCCGTCGACGAAGGGTTGGGCGTCGTCGAGTCTGCGGCCCGCGGCCGCGGCCAGGCGGATGGCGAGGCGTCGGACCTGGTCGTCGTCCACGAACGTCACCGGCGCGCGTTCGAGCCCGACGCCGCGGTCGATGAAGACGTCGCCCGGCCCGTTGACGACGACGTCGCTCACGCCCGGGAGCCGGAGGAGGTCCTCCAACGGACCGGCGCCGGCCGAGTTGCGCCTAAGCCCCTCCATCGTGGCCAGCACGCTCGCGTCGGTGACGATCCCGCCGAGCCCGCGCAGCACGGCGGCCACGTCGGCGGCCGTGTACTCGCGGCCGAGCGCACCCAGCCGCTCCTGCACCTTGGCCAGGTCAGCCATGCGCCACCCCCTCCCAGAGCCGCGCGACGTCGCGCCGGAACTTCCGGGCGGGCGCGCTGTGCGGGGGCTGCCCGAGGTCGGCCAGCCGGGGCAGCGCGGGGTCCTGCCGCAAGTGACCGCCCAGCCGGGCGCCCAGAGAGTCGGCCACCACCTGGGGCGAGAGGCCCCGTCCCGGCCCGGAGCGGACCACGAGCGCGGTGGGGATCCGGCCGCTCTCCGCGGCCAGTACGCGGGCCGAGGCGACGCTGCGCACGTCCGCCCCCACCACGAAGAGCAGCTCGTCGGCCTCCACCGTCGCGTCGGAGCCAGCGTCGATGACGATCACGTCCATCGCCCTCCCCAGAGCGCCCAGCACCGACTTCCGTGCCGCGGGCCCGGGCAGGCCCGGCTGCTCGCGGCTGAGGGCCAGCAGCCCCATACCGTCGACCTGCACCAGGGAGTCGTGCACGTCACCGAACTCCCCGCGGGTATCCAGGAGGTCGGACCACCGCACGCCCTCGGTGGCCTCGGCGCCGACCAGCAGATCGAGACCCGCACCCCTCGGCGCCAGCTCGACGACGCTCGTCTGCTTCCCCCGCTGCGCGGCCGCCGCGCCGAGACCGACGGCGCATGTCGACGCGCCCAGCCCTCCCGACGCGCCCACGACGGCGATCGTCCAGGCCTGCGCGTCGGAGGCAGTCATCGCCGCGGACAACACGTCGGCCAGCCGCGACGACGCGTCCGGCAGCTGCACCACCGAGTAGCCCAACTCGGCCGACGCTGCGGCCAGTGCCGCGGCGTCGCGCCCCACGAGAACCGTGGCCGGTTGGTGGCCGAGCCAAGCCGCCCGGGACGCCATGTCCGGTGCCACGAGGCGCAGCGGGGCCTGCGACCACGAGGCGGCGAGCTCGTCGGAATCCTGGACCAGCCGCGTGTGTACGCCCAGCGCGAGCGCGAGCGCCTCCACGGCCTCGATCAGCTCGGGGTCCCGCGCCGTGAGCAGCACCTGCGAAAACATGTTCATACCTTCACTGTGGAAGCGAACCCACCTCCGCGTGCACCGCGCGGCACATCTGTGGACAACTTCCGATCACGCTAGGCTGGCCGGACTGAGGAGGGACTATTTGTGAGCACGTTTCCGTCTGAGGCCCTGGACTGGCTTGCCGTCTGGGGCGACGTCCGAGGACTGACGGTCGGCGACGATGCCGCGCTACCCCGGCGCCTGACCAGCCGTGGGCACCGCGTGTTCGCAATGAGCGACGACGACCGCCTGCTCCAGCGCTTCCTGGGCTACGGCGTCACCCCGATCCACGCCCGGCCCGAGGCCATCCCGATGGACCCCTACCAGTTCGAGGTGGTGTTCGCCCACCAGAGCTTCCACACGCTCGACGCCGCCCGCGCGCTCCCGCAGATCGCCCGGGTGCTGCGCCCCGGCGGATGCCTGTCGACGTCGTACCTGATCCGCGACGACTCCGTGCCCTGGGTGCGACGCCTGGCCGCGCTGCTGCGTCGCTACGACCCGATGGCCATGCAGGGCAACTACGGCCACCAGTCCCTCGACGCGTTGCGCGAGTCCCGCTACTTCCCCGAGGTCGAGGAGCGCGCCTTCCGCATCTGGCAGCCGCTCAGCCGCGACGCCATGGTGAAGATGGTGCAGGGCCAGCCCTTGGCCTCCCGGCTCGACGAGGCACAGCTGGCCAAGCTGCTGGAGCAGGTACTCGCGCTCTACGACTCTGCCGCCCGCCCCGGCGAGGACCTCAAACTGCCCTTCCAGATGCTGTGCACGCGCGGCTGGGTGGACCACGCGGAAATGACGGGCCCGGTGCGACTTCCGGAAAACGCCCTCGCAATCAAGGTCTAGTGGAACGCGCGCACCGCTCAGCGAATAGGCTGATTCCAGAAAGGAAGCGACATGGCTGACAATTTGACCACTATCAAAGAACAGCTCAGCGATTTCATCTCCAAGGAGACGGAACTCGCGAAGGCTGAGATCGTCCCGTCGGCGAAGAAGGCGCTGTGGGGCACGGTGCTGGGCGTCGTCGCACTGGCGTTCGCGCTGCACGCGGTCTGGATGCTCGTGATCGCGCTGGCCGCGGTATTCACGTGGCTGATCAGCCTCACGGGGTTGAGCGTGCCGCTGTCGCTCGTCTTCGGCTTCCTCATCGCGATGGTCGTCTCGCTGATCATCGGCGCCGTCTTCGGGTTCCTCGCCTACCGCAAGTTCAAGAAGGTCAAGGCCCCGA
>JAAYZP010000252.1 GCA_012514785.1 Propionibacterium sp.
AGGCGGGGCAGCTCGCGGCCGAGATGGCCAACCTCCGTGACGAATGGGAAGGACGGCTGGAGCATGCGCGGGCGACCCAGGGCAAGGTGCGTGGAGTCCGCCGCGATTCGGCCACAGCGCTGATCATACGGGACCTGCCGGCGACGCCTGTGCTCACCAGCGCGGCGGTGCAGCGGATCCACGACGTCTCGCACGTCGCGGCGGACCGCGCGCTCGCGGAGTTGGCGGAAGCGAGCATTCTTACGTCCAAGGAGCGACGTGGCGTCCGCTACTTCTACGCAGAGGATCTACTCGACGCTTTCGGCTGATGGCGCTGGTTCACCACGGACCCGCCGCCTGGTCGGCGCGATCCTGGTCGTAGACGACAAGTAGTCACTCTTGCCACCGTCTGAAGTGGCAAGAGTGACTGTTAGTCCCGGCCGGAACCTTGCCGGCCTGCTCACCAGCGCCGAAGCGTTCTCCTTCGCAGGCCTCCCTGGCCACCGAGATATACTGTTGGTGTGACAGATATGGTTACGATCAAGGTCCCTCGGGGGGTTCGCGATAAGGTCCGCGACGCTGCCCAAGCTGCCCACGTGACTCAGGGTCAGCTCATCGAGGAACTCCTGAGAGAGCGCCGGAAAGCCGAGTTCTGGGCGACCTTGGAGTCGGAGATTCCTGACAAGGAGTACCTCGATGAACTCGACGAGGCTGATCGGGCGTTCGCTGCCGACGCTGAGGCGGCCATCACTGATTACGAGGCTAGTGAGTGAACCGCACCATCAGTCGCGGTGACGTCGTCTGGGCGAATATGGATCCAACGATCGGGCGAGAGCAGGCCAAACACCGCCCTTGGCTGGTGCTTTCCGAGCCGCCGCTGCACCGGGCGCGCGGCTTGCTGATCGCAGTCCCCCTGACGCACACCGACCGAGGCTGGTCGACGCACGTCAATCTCACTCCCGGCGAAACTACTGCGACGGTGGCCATGTGCGAACAGGTCAAGTCGATGTCGATCACCCGCGTCACACGAGTGGACCCGATGCGGTATCCGATGGAGCTGGTCGACCAAACGCATGAGATTCTCGCGCTGCTGACAGGTGGGCGATGACCCAGCCGGTCTCGCTGCCGCAGGCACCGCTGAGTGCCCGCGCCTGCCGCATCACGCCTTCCAAGAACCACAGGGCGCTCTGGGCGCTTCACCAGATCGCCCGGTGCGATCCTGGTCGTCGACGACTAATAGTCACTCTTGCCACCGTCTGAAGTGGCAAGAGTGACTATTAGTCCCGGTTGGAACCTTGCCGGCCTGCTCGCCAGCGCCGACGCGTTCCCCCTGATTTGCCTATATCGACCTCGATGACCCTCGGTATCGTTGACCGTATGGACATTCGGGCGCGACGCTTGGCCGCTGGCTTGAGCCAGTCGGAGCTCGCTCGCGCGGCCGAAGTGCCGCAGCCGAACTTGTCGGCGTACGAACGTGGGCGCCGGGCCCCGAGTCCAGAGGTCCTTGCGCGGATCGATCGTGCCCTGCAGGTGCGGCCCTCGCAACGCATCGCGGAGCACCGGGAAGCCGTCCGGCAGGTGGTCGCCAAGCATCACGCCGTCAACCCACGCCTGTTCGGGTCGGTCGCGCGCGGCGCGGACGACATCGGATCGGACCTCGACGTGCTCGTCGACTTCACGGAGCACGCCAGCCTGTTGGACGAGGTGGGGCTGCGACTCGACCTCACGGACCTGCTCGGGGTGGAGGTGGACGTCGTGGCAGCTGACACCCTGCGCGATGAGATCCGCGACCGGGTGCTTGCTGAAGCGGTCCCGTTGTGAACGCGGATGCGAGGCGGGCGAGGGACGCCATTCAGCGGATCATCACGGTCTGCGACACGCTCGTCGAGCTGACCCAGATCCCCGAGCATCAGTTCCTGGGCGACACACGCAGCCAGTGGGCAGTGGAGATGGGCCTCATCCGAATCGGCGAAGGGGTGAACCGGGTCCCGGCAGAAGTATTGGAGCGGTTCGACGCCCAGCCATGGCTGCAGATTGGCGGAATGCGTAACTTCGCCGCCCACCAGTACGATCTCGATCCGCGACGCGTCTGGCGCACCGTGACCCGCGACATGCCTACGCTGCGCGCGTATCTCGCCGACGTCGTGCTCCCAGGGTTGGAGTGACCAACGGAGGCCCGGCTCTACCTGTCGACGAGCCAGCTAGTCACCGCCACGCGGTATCCATGAACGAAGGATCATCCAGGTCGCCGAAGGCAATGGCAGACCGTTTCCAATCGTCTGCTGTGACCGTCACGTCGACGGTGCTGTCGCTGAGACCTCTGATGGGAACGTTCACCACAGCCCACCTCCTGTTGGTATCACGATAGCGCTCGGGGTCGCGGCTGAGGATGTCTCGTTCGACTCTTCCGCAAGTCGCAGCGAAGGTTGGGGGTGGTTTCGACCATTCGCGGGCTCGTTCCTCGCGCCGCGAAGCTCAACCATCAATGGTGGCCGCGGGCCAAGGCTGGCCCTTTCCACTCCTGTATCGCGGGCGAGCTCAACCATTTCAGAGTGTCAGGACTGGAGCCAGGCCAGCGTCCGGTCCAGGAAGTCGATGATGTCGGTGGTCACCTCGTCGCGGTTGATCTCGTTCAGCAACTCGTGGCGCGCCTGCGGGTAGAGCTTCACTATCACGTCGGTGAGCCCCGCCTCCTTGTAGCGGTCCGCCGTCGCCTGCACGCCCTCGCCGCCGGCGCCGCCGACGGGGTCCTGGTCGCCCGAGACGAGCAGGATGGGGAGGTCGTCGCGGATCCCTTTGACGGCCTCGACGTCGGCCGCGTGCATCAACGTCTTCAGGTCCGACGGCATGGCCGCCGCCCAACCGCACGCCTCGTCGGCGACGTACTTGTCCACCTCCGCGGCGTCGCGGCTCAGCCACTCGAAGCCGGTGCGGTGCTCGAACGGGGCGTTGAACGCGGACAGGTCCGCCGGGCCCTCGGCGGTGAGCACGGGCACCAGCGCGGGGACGTCGCCCGTGCCGCTCAGCACCACCGACGCCACCTCCGCCGAGTGCTCCAGCAGGTACTGCTGCGCCCCGAACGAGCCCAGGCTGTGGCCGATGAGGGCGACGTCGAGGCTCGGATTGTCCTTGCGGATGCGGGCGTTGACGAGGGCGAAGTCGTCCACCCAGCCCGACCATCCGTCGCGGCCCCAATTCCCGTACTCGCCCGCGGCGCTCCGGCCCGACGCTCGCTGGTCCGGCGCGTAGACGACGTAGCCGGCGCCCGTGAGCGCCTCCCCGAAGCGGCGGTACCGGCCCGCGTGCTCCGCCAATCCGTGGTGGATCTGCACGGCCGCCTTCGGCTTCCCACCCACGGGGGCCCAGCGGTACACGTGCAGGTCGATGCCGTCGTTGGTGGTGACGATGATGGTGCTCTCTTCCATGTGACGACGCTACCAGCGCGAACCACCGTGTACACGCAGACCGGAACCTCAGTACGGTGGTCCCGGAGAGGAGGTGGCCGATGACGGAACCGACGAGCGGCTGGGCGCTGCTGCCGCTGCCCGGCGCCGTGACGGCCGCGTCCTATCTCACCGGCAGCCTCGCCAAGCAGTACCGACTCATCGTCGACATCCTCGACGACCAACGCAGCGCCACGCTCACCGGCGTCGGCTTCGACGAGCTCGCCGCCCTCATCCGCGGCCGCCTGCCCGACGAGCACGCGCGCGAACTCCTCGACGAACTCGCCCTGGACTCCCGCATGCGGCAGCTCGTCGAGTGGGGCACCTGCACCTCCTGGCAGGACCGCGCCGAATCCCAGGAGGACTTCCTCCGCAACCGCTACCGCTACCAGCTCACCGAAGCCGGGTCGCAGATCAACGCCGCCGCCCGCGCCATCGACGCCGAACTCGGCACCACCTCCACCGCAGTGCTCCTCGCGCCGGCCGCGATCGTCGACCGCCTGCGCGGCACCCTCGAAGCGCTCCGCGTGGACGACCCCGTGGCGGCCGCCAACGAGTTCTCCCAGGTCCGGCACACGCTCGACGCCATGAGCGCCGCCGCCTCCGAATGGCAGACCCGCCTCGCCGCCGCGCTCGGCGGCTCGCCCACCGAAGCGAAGGTCACCCGCCTCCTCGAGACGATCCTCGCCTACGCGGATGCCTGGGGCTCCGGCGTCGACGCGTGGACCGACACCATCGCCGGCCTCCTCCCCGACGTCACCGGGATCGACGACGCCCACTGGCACGCGATGGCGCTCGTCCGCCTCGGCTCCAAGGCCACCGCGGACGCGCTCGCTGCCACGGTGGAGGAGATGCGCGGCGACGTCGACCGTCTCGCGCTCTGGTTCACCGCGCCCACACTCCAAGCCGCGCGCCTCCGCCGCCAGATCCGCGACGCCGTCACCCCCGTCCTGCGCAGCCACCGCGCGCTGCTCGCCGTCGGCGGCACCGTCTCACGCAAGGCCGACCTCCTCCGCCTCGCCGGCGCCATCGAGGCCGCACCCAGCGACGATGACGCCTGGCAGATCTGGTGCACCGCCACCGGCCTCTACTCCGCCCGCCACGTCGCCGACGAGGCCCCCGAGATCACCGACCCCGCCCACGTCTCCGCCTGGGACGCGCCCCCGGTGTCGCTCTCGCGCCGCCTCCGCACCCAGGGCCCCCGCTCGCTCTCCGGACGCCCGCCGCACATCGTCGACCGCCGCACCGCCCGCGAGGAGGCCCGGCGCCGCGCCCAACGCGAGCGGGCCGACGTCGAACGCGCCGCCGCCACGCTCGCCAGCCACTCGGGCATGCCGCTCAGGGACTGGCCGCCGCTCAGCGCGGCCGAGTCCGAGCTGCTCCTCGACATGATCGCCGCCGCACGCAACCACGTCGCCGACGACGGCACCAGCCACGCGATCAGCCCCGACGGTCGCTGGAACCTGCGCTACCACCCCGCCGACGGCTCGGCCGTGATCGACGTCCCCGACGGGCGCATCGTGCTCGCCGATGGCATCGTGGAGTTCGGCACATGACCGTCTCCATGCTCCGCGCCGACGACGCCGACAAGCAGCGCGCCTTCCTCGGTCTGCTGGCCACCCCCGTCGTCACGCCCTGGACCGACGACGCCCTCTACGTGCTCGTCCACCGCCACGCGCACACGCTCACCACCTGGTGCAAACGCCTCGGCTACCGCCTCGCCCACCTCGACCAGTGCTACCGCCTGCGCCGCGTCCCCGTCGACGGCGCCGTCGCGCTCCCGGTCGGCGCCCGCCTCGACCGCCCCCAGCTGCTGCTGTCCCTCTACGCCGCCGCCAGCCTCGAGGACCACCGCGAGGACTCCATCACCCTCCAGGAGATCTCCGACGTCGTGCGCCTCAGCGCCGCCGGCCGCGGCGGCTGGCCCTACGACCCCGATCAGCGCCGCCACCGCTCCCTCTTCGTCACCGCCCTCGACTGGCTCGTCTCCCAGGGCGTCCTCGAACTCCGCACCGACGACGCCCTCCGGCAAGGCTGGGAAGTCAGCGGCGAAGGCATCGGCGCCGGCTACATCATCCACCGCGACGCACTCATGCTCCTGATCGACACCGGCGACGTCGACCTCGCGCTAGCCCGTCGCGTCATGGAGGGCGACGACACCCGCGGCGTGCGCCTGCTGCGCGCCATCGTCGAGACCCAGGCGCTCTACCCGGACGAACTCGACGACGCCGACCGCACCTACCTCACCGGCCAGCGGGCCCGCCTCGCCCGCCTCGCGGAGGAGATGACCGGCGGCGCCGTCGAGATCCGCTCCGACGTCATCGCGCTCACCATCGCGCCCGACCGTTCCCTGCCGGCATCGCTGCAGCTCGACTTCCCGGGCGCCACCGCCCTCGACTGGGCCTGCCTCGCGCTGATCGACGACCTCGCCGGCGCCGGAGCCGGCACGCGCGAGGGCTGCGGCGAGCAGCAAGCGCGCGACCTCGCCGCCGACCTGCACGAGCGCGCCGGCCGGCAGCTCACCGTCGAGCTCCGGGAGTCGCCCGACGCCCTGATGCGCGCCGTCGGCGAACGACTCGGAGGCCTCGGCCTCCTGCGGATCGCGGACGGCTGCTGGCGACTCACCCCGCTGGCCGCCCGCTACCGCGACGCCGAACTGCGCAGCGCGCACGACGAACCACCCCCCACGCTGATGGAGCTCGAATGACCACCGACGACGCACTGAAGGCTTGGCGCGACGCCGCCATCGCCGGCGGCCTGCCCACCCCGCACCGCACCCGCTGGCAGGCGCTGCGCGCCGGCGTCGTCAACCTGTGGGAGTTCGAAGCCGCCGAATACTGGTACGCCGACGGCTGGGCCCAACTGACGGGCAGCAACGAGACCGGCAAGTCGTCCCTGATGGCGCTCACCACTCTCATCCCGTGGCTCGCCGACACTTCCAGCGACAAGATCGACACCCTCGGCCGCTCCGGCAAGCAGTTCTCCTACTACGTGCGCCCCACCGGCCGCGAGGGAGACCGCCGCGACGCCAGCGCATCCTTCTACCACGGCTGGCTCTGGGTGGAATACGCCCGCGTCGTCGACGACGAGCCCGAGTTCTTCACCACACTCCTCTACGCCTCCGCCCGCACCGGCAGCCCCAAGACGAACCTCACCTGGTGCACCGCCGCCGGCCACCGCGTCAGCGACGGGCTCCGCCTCACCGAGGGCCGCGACGTCGTGGTGCCGAAAGCCATCGACCTGCCCGGCTTCGAGGTGCACCCGTCGGCCACCTCGTACAGGGCGGCGCTCGCATCGCGGCTGCTGGGCGGCAGCGTCGACCGGCTGGAGAACGTCGGCAAGATCCTCAAGGTCACCCGCACGCCCAAGCTCGGCGCACAGCTCGACGCGAGCTTCGTCACCGAGCGCCTCCGCGACGCGCTCCCCGAGCTGAACCGCTCCGAGGTGGACCGCCTCGCGGAAGGCTGGGACCAGCTCGACCAGATCCGCGACGACCTCCAGCGCGCCCGCGACGCCGCCGACGAGGTGGCCGGCTTCGCGAGACGCGCCTGGCGTCCCTGGCTCGGTGCGGTCCTCCGGCTCGCGGCCGACGAGGCGGTCAGCCTGCAGTCCGACTTCGACCGGGTCACCCGCGGCGAGCGCGAGGCCAAGGAGCGTCTCGCGGAGAGCCGTCGCGAGGAGGCCGAGCTCACCCGCCAGCAGGAAGTGACCCAGCTGAGCGCCGACACCACCCGCGCCGAGGCCGATGCGCTCCGTGCCTCCGCGAGCTACCGCGACGCCGAAGCCCGCTCCGCGAACGCGCGCCAGGCGGAGGTCGACGCCG
>JAAYZP010000253.1 GCA_012514785.1 Propionibacterium sp.
AGTGGGGGCAAAGGCCATAGTGTGGCCAGCATGGATTGGGAACAGCTGAAGAAGCTGCCGAAGGTCGCCCTGCATGATCATCTCGACGGAGGGCTGCGGCCCAAGACCGTCATCGATCACCTCGGCGAGGTTGGTCACGAGATCCCCACGAGGGACGCTGATGTCCTCGCGGACTGGATCAACCAGACGGCGAGCACGGGGACACTCACGGAATACCTGCGGACGTTCGACTACACCGTCGCCGCGATGCGTACTCACGACCACATGGTCCGGGTGGCACGGGAGGCGGTCATCGACCTGGCCGCCGACGGCGTCGTCTATGCGGAGCTGCGGTACGCGCCCGAGCAACACATCAGCCGGGGCTTCAACCTCCCGCAGATCATCGAGGCCGTCCGCGACGGGCTGGCGCAGGGCATGGAGCTCGTCGCCGCGGAGGGCCGGACGATCCTCGCGCGGCAGATCCTGACGTCGATGCGCCACGGCGACCCGACGACGGAGATCGCGGAGTTGGCGCTCGAGTACCGCGACGAGGGTGTCGTCGGCTTCGACATCGCCGGTGCCGAGGACGGGTTCCCGGCGGCGCGCTTCGCGAAGGTGTTCGACTTCCTGCGCCGCAACAACTTCCCGTACACGATCCACGCCGGTGAGGCCGTCGGGCCGGAGTCGGTGTTCGAGGCCGTGCAGCTCTGCGCTGCCCGACGCATCGGGCACGGCGTGCGGATCATCGAGGACATCCGCGTGGACGGGGATAACGTCCGGATGGGCCGGCTGGCGCAGTACATGCTCGACCAGCAGGTGCTGCTGGAGGTGTGCCCGTCGTCGAACCTGCAGACCGGCATCGCCACGGAGATGGCCGGGCACCCGGTGGGGGTGCTGTACGACCTGGGCTTCAACATCTCGATCAACTGCGACAACCGCCTGATGTCCGCCACGACGATGTCGCACGAGTTCGCGCTGCTCGGCGAGACCTTCGGCTGGGGCGTCGAGGATGTGCGGAAGGTCACGCTGGCGTCGATGCACGCCTCGTTCGCGCGCCACGACGAGAAGCAGCGGCTCATCGAGGACGTCATCCTGCCCGGCTATGCCGGCTGAGATCGCCGCGGCCGCCGACGGCTCGAGCCTGTCGAACCCGGGCCCGGCCGGCTGGGCCTGGTACATCGACGACGACGCCTGGGCCGCGGGCGGCTGGGAGCACGGCACCAACAACATGGGTGAGCTCATGGCCGTGCTCAACCTGCTCGAGTCCACCGCGTCGGACCCGCGCCGCCTCAGGGTGCTGTGCGACTCGCAGTACGTGATCAACTCGCTCACGAAGTGGCTGCCGGGCTGGAAGCGTCGGGGTTGGAAGAAGGGCGACGGCAAGCCGGTCCTCAACGTCGAGCTGATGAAGGCCCTCGACGTCGCGCTCCAGGGGCGCGAGGTGCGGTTCGAGTGGGTCAAGGGGCACTCGGGGCACCGGCTGAACGACGCAGCGGACGCCCGGGCGCGGGCCGCGGCGGAGGCATACCAGTCGGGGCGCAGGCCCGACGTCGGGCCGGGTTTCAGCGCCGCGGCGCTGGACGCGGGGGAGGCGAGGTTCGCCGTCGGACAGGCCGACGAGGAACCTGACCTGTTCTCGGTGGCCGCTCCGGAGCCGGGGTCCAGCACGCCGGGGACGGCGTCGGCCCGCACGAAGGCGGCGCTGATCGCGCGCACCAACCAGTTGCTGGACACGGGCGTGCGCGCCGACGTCGACCAGCTGGCAGCTCTGCTGCACGCGGACTTCGTGGCGCACACCGTCACGGGGCATGAACGTCGGCTGGGCGAGGGGCCGTGGAGCCCGACGTCGGCGGAGTTCGACGTGCTGGCGATCGACGCCTACGGCGACGACGTCGCGGGCATGCGTTGGCGACACGACGGCAACCTTCGCTTCTCGCTGTGGCACAAGATGCCGTCGGGCTGGAAGTTGCGGTTCGCGCAGGTCACCCCGGCCGCCGTCGACGACTGACCGTCGGGTGCCCGGCGGCGTGTGACGCCTGTGCGGCGACGTCGCAGCATTCGAGGCATCTGCCTCCTGGCTTGGGGCACGCAGCCGGGGACTTTGTGAACGAGTGCGGCCAGTGACCCGCTTCCGTTAACAATCCCGACGGCGCCACTCCGGGATCAGGGTTGCTGGGCAGTGACGCCAGGACGGTCGCCGAACCTGGCCGAAGCGTCGCGGCTGAGGAGCAGCCGACCTGTCTCCGCCGCGTGCGCGGCGATGATCAGGTCATGGGCGCTTCGGGGGCGGCCGGAGTGTCGTGCGTGCGCGATCAGCCGAGCGTGCTGGATCGCCGTGCGCTCGGTGTATTCCAGGACTTCCACGATGCCCGTGATGGTGGCGAGCGCACGGGAGCGCGCAGCCGCACGCTCGGGGGTATCAGCCAGCTCGATTCCCGTCCGATACTCAGCGACGGTGAGCGCCGCGATGGCGATGTCGTCGTCATCGAGCAGGGCGCGGTCAAGGTGGCCTCGTTCGTAGTCGATCAGGACGTTGGTGTCGAGGATCACTCGTCGGCCCACAGGTCCCTCTCGTCGCTCGTCAGGTTGGCGATCGCGGCGTTGATGTCCGACTCGAACCGTTCATCGGGAGGCGTGCTCCCAGCCAAGGCGACGCGCAGGTCGCGGCCTGTGCGCTTGGTGGCGGGGCGTATCTCCGCGACCGGGCGGTTGCCTCGAGTCACGGTCACGGTCTCGCCGGCTTCGATCGCGTCGAGGAGGTCGGAGAACCGGCGGGATGCCTCGGTGGCGCTGATGCTACGCATGAACCCAGTGTAGATCTGATTATCAGATTTCACCAGGTTTCAGGGCTGACCTTCCGCGAGCGGGTGACGCCTGTGCGGCGACGTCGCAGCATTCGAGGCATCTGCCTCCCGACGGCGCCCCTCCGGATCAGCGGGGTCTCAGCCGCGGCCGCCCCGGACGACGCGGCGCTTGGGCGGGGGTTCCTCGTCGGGCTTCTCGGTGATCGTCGGCGCGAGCAGCAGGGTGGAGAGGAACGCGAGCAACGGGATAGTCGCGATGAGCCCGCCCAGCAGCATGAGCCACAGCATCCACCTGGCCATCAACCCCACCAGCGCGTAGCCCGCGTAACCCAGCAGCGTGCCGGCGACGGCGCCCCGCGGCCGGGCCGGGAGCGCGCCGTCGGAACGTCCCCACACCAACGCGCCCACGACGATGCCCGTCCCGCTGAGGAGCGAGCCCAGCACGTGCGGCAGCGATGCGTAGATCGGCAACGGGTTGATGCCGGCCACGAGCGCGATCGCGATCGACAGGTAGACGATGACGGTGGCGCCCAGCCAGCAGGCCAGCGCGCGGACGGTGGTGCGGCGTTGCTCCATGGCACCGACTGTAGTCGACCTCCGCGGGGCGCCCGAACCGGCCGGCCGCGGAGGCGTGCGGTGCGTCGTCGGGGCGGCGATAGACTGGCGCGCATGTCCGACATTCTCAACGCCGTCGCTTGGCCCTACGCCAACGGCCCCCGCCACATTGGTCACGTGTCCGGCTTCGGAGTCCCCTCCGACGTCTTCTCCCGCTTCATGCGAATGCGTGGCCACAATGTGCTGATGGTGTCGGGCTCCGACGAGCACGGCACGGCGATCCAGGTGAAGGCCGACGAGGAGGGCCTCACCGCACGGGAGACCGCGGACAAGTACCACGCGCAGATCGTGCGCGACCTGCAGGGACTCGGCCTCAGCTACGACCTCTACACGCGCACCACGACCGACAACCACGCGCGTGTGGTGCAGGACGTGTTCACCGCGCTGCACGACAACGGCTACGTCTTCGCCGAGAAGCAGATGGGCGCGATCTCGCCGTCGACGGGCCGCACGCTGCCCGACCGCTTCATCGAGGGCACCTGCCCGCTGTGTGGCTACGGCAACGCGCGGGGCGACCAGTGCGACAACTGTGGCAAGCAGCTCGACCCGGCCGACCTGATCGACCCGAAGTCGCGCACCAACGGGGAGACGCCGAAGTTCGTCGAGACGGAGCACTTCTTCCTCGACCTGCCGAAGCTCGCTGGTCAGTTGGGCGAATGGATCGACACGCGGTCCGACTGGCGCCCGAACGTGCTGAAGTTCAGCCGCAACCTCCTCGAGGACCTCCGCCCGCGCGCCATCACCCGCGACCTCGACTGGGGCGTGCCGATCCCGCTCGATGAGTGGCGCGACGAGCCGATGAAACGCATCTACGTCTGGTTCGACGCCGTCATCGGCTACCTGTCCGCCACGAAGGAGTGGGCCCAGCGTTCCGGCGACCCGGAGGCGTGGCGGAAGTTCTGGAACGAGCCGGACACGCTGTCGTACTACTTCATGGGCAAGGACAACATTGTCTTCCACTCCGTGATCTGGCCGGCGATCCTGCTGGGCTGCAACGGCCAGGGCGAGGTCGGCGGCGAACAGCGGGAGTCGCTGGGCGAGCTGCAGCTGCCCACGGAGATTGTGAGCTCGGAGTTCATGACGATGAAGGGCTCGAAGGTGTCCAGCTCGCGCGGCGCCTCGATCTTCGTCACCGACTTCCTCGAGGAGTTCGGCCCCGACGCGCTGCGCTACTACATCGCCGTCGCAGGCCCGGAGAACCAGGACACGGACTTCACGTGGGAGGAGTTCGTGCGCCGCACGAACTTCGAGCTCGCCAACGAGTGGGGCAACCTCGTCAACCGCTCCATCTCCATGGCGCACAAGAACGTCGGCGCCATCCCCGAGCCCGGGGAACTCACCGACGACGACCGCGCGCTCCTCGAGGAGTGCCGGAAAGCGTTCGACACCGTCGGCGAGTACATCGAGGCGCGGCGGTTCAAGGCCGGCATCACCGAGGCGATGCGCATCATCGGGCTGGCCAACAAGTACATCTCCGACATGGAGCCGTGGAAGCAGAAGGACGACCCCGCGCGTCGCGACACGATCCTGTTCGTCGCGCTGCAGGCCGTGGCCGACTGCAACACGCTGATGTCCCCGTACCTGCCGCACTCGGCGCAGAAGATCTTCGAGGCGCTGGGCGGCGAGGGTACTTGGGCTGCGCAGCCGGAGGTCGTCGAGGTAACGGAGGGCGACGCCCGGTACCCGACGTTGCAGGGCGACTACGAGGCGCAGCTGGCGACATGGGAGCACCGCCCGATCGTCCCGGGCACGCCGCTGGAGAAGCCGTCGCCGCTGTTCAGGAAGCTCGACGAGAAGCTCGGCGAGACCGGCCCCGCCTGGGCCCCGATCGTATAGATGTATTGAGCGCTGACCGCGACGAAGGAGCTGTCGGCTGGTCGAGGTCTTCGTGGGGTGGCGCCTGCGCTGGTTTAGCTGCGTGCGCTGGGGGTGGTTTCGACCACGGGCAGCTCCTTCGTCGCGGCCCGGCTCAACCATCTGGCGTTGG